>JAEZDB010000061.1 GCA_023429855.1 Actinomycetes bacterium | reverse complement strand
AGGCGGGCGCGTGTCGTGGCCAGGGCGCGCGCCGCGGCCGGCGACCGTGTCGAGAGCGCGGCGATCAGGTCGCCAAGCGCCAAGATGCGCTGCGCAGCGCTGAGCTGGTCACGTGCGGCGTGGAGATCGGCGATGAGTGGGCAGGCGCGTTCAAAGGCCAGCGTCAGCGGGAGGTCGGCCTTCTTGGAGAAGTGGACGTAGAGCGAGCCCACAGAGACGCCGCTCTGGTTCGCGATGTCTCGCGCCTTGATCGCATACGGGTCATCCGGGCCGATCAGCGCCTCGACGCCCGCGAGGATCGCGGCTCGGGTGCGGGCCTTGCGTCCGTCGCCGGCGAGCGGCCGAAGTTCATGGGGCAGGGGGCCGCCGGAGCGCAGCGGGGAACCGGCGTCTTCGCCGCCGAGCGCGCCGAGCTGAGTAATCAAGGTGTCAGTCGAGATCACGGCGCAGCAGCTCCGGGAAGACGAGCCGAGCGAAGGTCCAGGCGTGGTGTGGCGCCGCGGGGTGCGGTCGCGGGAGGTGTCGGACGGGACGGGGCGGAGGGAGGAGCACAGATGCGGACGACATGGCCGTCGTAGCGTCACGCACCGATCGCGCGTTCGTTGTTGGTGAGGCGACAGGTCCTGTCGCGAGGACGCCATCGATCGCGCTCCCTCTCCAAATTGGTCTTTCCAGGCCTCAGATTGAAGAGTGATGGACGAAGGGGTCTCACCAAACCGGTCGAGGTGGGGGCGTGCCGCCGCCAGGCTCCGCAGCGAGCCGCCGCGGCGCGATCCTGCGCGCGCAGCGTCGTGCCTCGCCCGTGCGCTCGAAGCCTGGGTGCCCAACCCGGAGCGGTACGGCGACGCTTGGGTCTCGCTCATTCCGCGGATCCGGCTCGACGACAGCTTGAGCGGCCTCGACCTCTTCGGTGATCTGGTCGTGGTGGTCGGTCACGACCTCGAGCGATCGGAGCTCGGCGAATTCCTCGGAGCGTTCATGCGCGCAGCGCAGGACTACGACATCGGCGAGACGCGCCTCTGGGCCTTTCGCCCGGCGACTCCAGAGACGTCCGGCACGATGACGCTCCGCCTCCCCGAACTCGGTTCGACCGCGGACTATCGCGTGCTGGTGCAGCGGCTCGGCCAGGTCGCGTGGCGAGTCGGCCGCCGTCTGGCGTAGGTCTGCCGGCTTACCGGCGCGGTCGTGTGGGCCGCGACGCCCAGTGCGCGTGGTCGATCTCACCGAGCGGTGTGCTGGGCCCGCGGCCTTGGAGGTACTCGGCGGCGATCGCGCCCCAGTTGGCCGTGGCGCCGAGTTCGCCGAGCACGGAGAAGATCAGGCCCTCCATGCGGCGCAGCAGCAGCGCCTCAGGCGGCACGGTCTGGCGGCGCATCAGCGAGAAGAACTCCGAGCGCGGCGAGCCGGACTGCTCGAGCGTCTTGCGGACGAGCTCGGCGTCGATCGTGCGCTCGCCGTGGTGCTCCATGTACCAATCGGTCGCGGCGCGCATCTGGGCCAGGAGCTGGACGGGGTCGAACTCGTCGGGCTTGGGCAGGTAGCCGAGCGTGGCCATGCCTTCGTGCACGGCGCCGGCGTCGCCGGCCAAGATCGCCACGCCGAGTTCGCGTTCGCCCTCGAGGTACTCGGCCGACATGTGGCGGAGCAGCCCGAAGTCGAGGGCGACGAGCTGCTCCTGGTCGTTGTAGAGGAGGTTGCCGGGGTGCGGGTCGCCGAGGGCGATGCTCTCGTTGGTGAGCACGCCGTAGAAGAAGCGGAAGATCAGCTCACCGAAGCGGCTGCGCTCCTCGGCGCTGCCGTTGCGCTTGACGTCGTCGAAGGTGCGCGCGTCGACGAACTCGGTGGTGAGCACCCGGCGCGT
The DNA here is from genome assembly GCA_023429855.1 of Actinomycetes bacterium. GTDB lineage: Bacteria > Actinomycetota > Thermoleophilia > Solirubrobacterales > Solirubrobacteraceae > JAGIBJ01. The sequence continues at coordinate 4,282 of JAEZDB010000061.1, read as the reverse complement.
CGAGCGGCGCGTGTCGACGGCGGGGATCTTGATCAGCGGGTGGCCGCGGAGCGCGCGCTCGATGAGGCGGTGGTTCTGCGCCTCCATCTCGTAGTCGACCTCTTCTTCGATCCGTTCGGTCATCTCGGCCATCAGGGCCTTCACGTCGAGGCCGGGTGCCATCGAGCGGATCAGCGGCGTGAGGAGCTGCGCGTTGCGCAGGTCGGTGGAGACGGCCTCGGCGATGCCGGGGTACTGGATCTTCACCGCGACGGTCTGGCCGTCGGTGGTGACGGCCTTGTGGACCTGGCCGATCGACGCGGCGGCGATGGCCTCCTCGTCGATGTGCTCGAAGTAGTCGGAGAGCGGACCATCGAAGTCCTCCTCCATCATCTTCTTGAGGTCCTTGAACGGCACCCGCGCGGACTGGTCGCGCAGCTCCGCGAGCTTCTCCTTGAACTCGGGGCGCGCCTCTTCGGGGACGAGATCGAAGTCGATCGTCGACAGGACCTGCCCGATCTTCATCGCGGCGCCCTTCATCTGGCCGAGCTGCTCGACGATCTGCTCGGCGGCCGAGAGCGCGCGCTGCTGCGACTTCTCGCTGGCCGCCTCGTCGCCGCGGAACTGGTTGGCGACGCGCGTGCCGGCCCACTTTGCGGACTGCCCCGCGACCATGCCGCCGAACTTGGCGGTGCGGGAAAGTCGAGAGCGAGGAATGGGCACGGAGAGTCTTACGGCCGGGGTGGTCGGTGGGATCGTCGCAGGTTGGGCCGGTGGGCTGACGCGGTTGCGCGCCGGGCAGCGCCGTTTGCGCCCGGATGACCGGACGACCGGTCATTCAGGCGCATCGGTCCGCCGAAGCGTCGGCGGTGCTGGCGAGGCTGAGGCGTAGGGTGGGCGGCGTGACCGGTCCGCTGCTCGTCGTCGACGCCCCCTCGATCCTCTACCGCTCGTACTTCGCGATGCCGTCCGACATCCTCGGCACCGACGGCAAGCCCGTCGGCGCCGTGCTCGGCTTCATCCGGTTCGTGATGACGGAGATCGACGACTGCGTCGACGCCGCGAAGGGCATTCCGGGGCCGCGCGGCGTGGTGATCTGCTTCGGTGCGGAAGAGGCGAGCTACCGCGTCGAGCTGCTGCCGCAGTACCACGCGCACCGCGACCCGATGCCGGAGGACCTCCGTCCGCAGTTCGAGCAGGCGGCCGAGGTCTGCGCGCTGCTGGGCTGGCGCGTCGCGCAGCACTCCACGCTCGAGGCCGACGACCTGCTCGGCGCCTACGCCAAGCTCGAGCACGCGGCGCGTCGCCCCGCGCGACTCGTGACCGGTGATCGCGACATCTTCCAGTGCGTCACCGCCAACGTGCACGTGCGCTTTCCGCAAGGCGCCGGCAAGGGCGTGAAGACCGTCGACCCGGCGGGCGTGGCCGAGTGGGTCGGCTGCGCGCCGAGCCAGGTCCCCGAGCTGATCGCGCTGCGCGGCGACACCTCCGACGGCATCCCGGGAGCCGCCGGGATCGGGGCCAAGACCGCCGCCGCGCTGCTCGCGGAGTGGGGGACCCTTGAACGCGTGATCGCCAAAGCTGAGGCCGTCGCTTCGGGCAAGGACCGCCCGTTCAGCCCGCTCAGCCAGAAGCGCGCCGAGTCGATCGCCGGTTCGGCCGACGACCTGCGAACCTACCTCAAGGTCGCGCAGCTGCAGCCCGTCGCCGTTGACCGCCCGGCCGACCACGAGACCGACTGGGCCGGCGGTGCTGCGGCCGCCAAGGAACGCGGCATGCTGCGCCTGGCCGAGGCGCTCGAGCGCCGGGCGTAGCGCGACGCAAGTGTTCTGTCGAGTTCCGGGCGGCGCGGGGCTACCATGCGCTTAAACCATGACCGCGCATTTTGCTTCGACCAACGGCGAGGTCGCCACGCTCGGCGGCCTCGGCGCCGACCGCGACTTTCGCCACACGGGCCGCCTCAGCATCGACCTCGCGCTCACGGGCGGTGAGGGCGAGGAGTTCGCGCCCTTCGAGCGGATCCCCGACCCGGCGGAGCTTTCGGTGTGGTTCGCGTGGTCGCAGCTGGCGGTCGACGTGCAGGCCACCGACGCCGAGCACCTCGACGCGCGTCGTTTGCGGTGGGCGACGTGGCACGCGGTGCAGGCGGTGCTCACGGAGACCGAGCCGTTTGCGCGCGACCGCGACGTGATCAACGAGATCGCCGCTCGGCCGTCGCTCGTCCCGCAGCTCGGGGGCGAACCGTGGGTCGAGCCGACGATCTCGCAGGCGCTCTCGACGGTGGCGCGCGACGCGATCGAGGTCCTGCGCGATCCGTTCCTCGCCGGCCGCCTGCGCACCTGCGCGGCCGAGGACTGCGGCGTGCCGTTCGTCGACGTGTCGCGGCCCGGCAAGCGGCTCTGGTGCGAGGACGCGCGCTGCGGCGACCGCAACCGCCAGCGCCGCCATCGCGAGCGCCAGAAGGCGCGCGCCCGCGCCTGACCGCTGTTGTGTTGTGTGACGACTGTCGTCGCACGGTCTGGGTGAGGTCGGATGACATCCTCCGGCGAGCCGGTTTCGCCGGATTTTGGAGGACCTTCTTGTGAGCTGGCGCGCTCGGGATCTCTGTCGCCCTGCGCGCCAGGGCCCCAGGAAATGCCAGTTGTGCCAGTTCGGCGTCGGCCACAGGTGGCGGTGCGAGTAGAACGCCGTTCCGCCCAGATCCTCGCTGAATTTGGAACGTGGACAAGCCCGGTCCCACCCCCGTAGGTGGCCAGATTCGCACTCGAATCCACCAGTCTCCCCTTCCACGGGTCGCCCTCAAGGCGGCTCTGATCAAACCGGCGTCTGTCCACGTCACCTGACGCGCCGGAAAGAAGGAGAAGCAATGACTCTCACGTCCCACCGGGCACGACGACTGGCGATTGCTGGTCTTGCGTCTGCAGCCGCCCTCGGCACAGCCGGGTCCAGCGCTCAGGCCGCGCAGACCGCGAATCTCGACTACAAGTGCAAGTTCCCGCTGATCGGCACCCAGCCGCTCAGCATCGAGATCACGCTCGATATCCCCGACGAGTGGCCGGTTGGCGAGCCGACCGACGCGTTCAAGATCACGGCGAAGGCCTCCGCCGGCGGCACCACGGCGCAGGGCCTCGGCCTTGTGGAGGGCCTGCACACCGTCGCCGGCGTGACCGAGGCGGAGAAGCCGGGCAAGGGCACCGGTTCGCGTGCTCGCGTCGAGCTGCCCGACGGCTCGGGCGTGAACGTGCGCGTGCCGATCGACGTGGAGCCCTACACGGTGGTTCCGCCGATCCCGAACCCGCTCGTCCTCAATGCGACGGGTGAGACTCCGTCGCTGACGCTCGACGTGCCCGGCGAGGCGAAGATCATCCTCACCGAGCTGATCCTCAACCTCAAGGGGCTCTACGAGGACGGCACGCCGGTCGAGGGCCTCAACACGCCGCCGACCGACATCGATCGTCAGCCGTACGCCGACATCGATGACGACCCGGGCACCTTCAACGTGCCGTGCAAGCTCGACCCTGCCGACCAGAACCTGCAGCTGGCGACCTTCACGCTGACCGACGGCGGTGGCCCGGAGCCGACGACGCCGGAGCCGACGCCGACCCCGACGCCCGAGCCGACGCCTGAGCCGACCACGCCGGAGCCGACCCCGACCCCGACGCCCGAGCCGACCACGCCGGAGCCGACCCCGACGCCCGAGCCCACGCCGGAGCCGACCACGCCCGGTGGCATCAACTACGGCTTCGACCTGAACGGGTCGACCCGGATCAACACCGGCACGTGGGGTCGTCTGCCGCTCACCGGTGGCATCGATGCCAACCTCGATGCTGGTTCCGGCGAGTACACGGGTGACCTGACGCTGGACCCGACCACGGGCAAGCTGCGTGTGCTCGGCTTCCTGCCGGTCACGGCCAAGGTGGCGTTCGAGCCGCAGGGCAAGACCACCGGCAAGCTCGACGACGACACGCTCACCTCGAGCTCGAAGGTCAAGATCAAGCTCCCCGAGGTCAAGCTGTTCGGCTCGATCCCGCTGGCCGGGGGCGCGAACTGCGGCACCAACGAGCCGTCGCAGATCGACCTGAAGTCCAAGGACGGCGGCTTCAAGGCCCTTGAGGGCGGCAAGCTCACCGGTCGGTACAAGATCGGCGCGCTCACCGGCTGCGGCGGCCTCAACGGCCTCGTTAGCGTGCTGACCGCCGGTGGTGGCAACACCATCGACCTCGACCTCACGCCGAAGTCGGGCCAGCAGGGCTAAGCACCCCTGAGCCGCTGCCCGGGGGGTTGACCCGGGCGAGCATTGCGC
>JAEZDB010000053.1 GCA_023429855.1 Actinomycetes bacterium | reverse complement strand
GTCCTGGTCGCCGGCCCCGGGACGGCCGACCACCATGCGACCGTCTCGGAACCCGCGCTCCGCGGCGCCGTCCTGGAACTCGAGGGCGGCGGCCGACTGGCCTCGGCCACCGGCACGTCGGTCGCGGCGCTCCGCCGCTGGCTCGACGCGCGTGAGGCCGGCCTCTGCGCCGACCCTGCCTGGACGTCGTCGTCGTCCTTTCCCGCGCCGACCGAAGAGGTGAACGTCTCATGAGCCACAGCCGCCATCCGCTCGTCCTCGCGCTCGCCGGCGTCGCCGTGCTGCACCTGCTCGGATTCGGGCTGCTGTTCGCGGTGATCGCCCCAGCCGACCTGCACCTCGGATCAGGCGAGGCGTTCGGCGTGGGCGTCGGGCTGACCGCCTACACGCTCGGCATGCGCCACGCCTTCGACGCCGACCACATCGCCGCGATCGACAACTCGACCCGCAAGTTCCTGCAGGAGGGCCAGCGGCCGCATGCGACCGGCTTCTTCTTCTCCGCCGGACATTCAAGCGTCGTGTTCGTGCTGGCCCTGCTCGTGGCGTTCGGCGTCAAGGGCCTGGGCGCCCAGGTCGCCGACGAGCACTCGACGCTGCACCAGATCACGAGCGTCTGGGGGCCGACCGTCGCCGGCACGTTCCTGCTGATCGTCGGCCTCGTGAACCTCGCGGTCCTCCGGTCGTCGCTGCGCCTGGCCCGCCGCGCTCGGCGCGACGGGCTCGATCCCCGCGAGCTCGACGTGCGCCTGATGGGCACGGGCATGCTGAGCCGCACGACCCAGCGGCTGAGCAAGCGCGTCAACCGCCCGTGGCAGCTCTACCCCCTCGGGTTCCTCTTCGGCCTCGGCTTCGATACCGCCACCGAGATCGCGCTTCTCGTGCTGGCCGGCGGCGGCGCTGCAGCCGGCATCCCCGTGCTCGCCATCCTGGCCCTGCCGATCCTGTTCGCGGCCGGCATGACCCTGCTCGACACGCTCAACGGCGCGGCAACGACGAAGGCCTACGACTGGGCGCTCGACCAGCCCGCCCGGCGCTTGGCCTACAACACCGGCGTCACCGGCGTTTCGGTCTTGGTCGCCTTGGCAGTCGGGACGCTCAGCCTGCTCGGAGTCGTGGTCGACCAGTTCGACATCACCGGCGGGCCGCTCGCCGCGCTCGCCTCCGTCGACGTCGCCCACCTCGGCTACGCGCTGCTCGCGATCGTCCTCGTGTCGTGGGCGGCGGCCGTGATCTGGTGGCGCACCGGCCCAGCGCAACGCGCCGGCGCCTACGACTGATCCATCGCGGCGCCGGCCACGTCGGCGGCATAAGCGCTCCTGAGCGAGCGTCAGTTTTCGGTCGGAATCGCCGCCTCGGCGTTGGCAGCTACGCGGCGGAGCGGTAACGTCCATTCCACGCTACCTCGCCATCGCCGTCGGCCCAGCCGCAGCGTTCCCCCGGGTCTGTCCACCCGCTGGCGAAGTCTTCGCAGGAGTCTCATGCCGCTGTTCCCCACGATTCGTCGTCTCGTTCTTGCCCTCATCGCGCTGGCCGGCGTGCTTGGCGGATTCGCCGCGGCGGCGCAGGCCGCCCCGAAGGACGCCTACATCGAGTTCCCGAAGATCAAGTACCCGGCGTTCGATGTCCCGCCCTCGCCCCTGCCAGCCGGCAAGCCCGGCGACATCATCCGCTGGCGGTACATGCCGTTCACGAAGAACATCACCAAGCCGCCGCGCGGGACGCAGGGCTTTAAGTTCATGTACCTCTCCACCTCGGCGACGGGCCAGCCGATCGCCGTGACGGCCTACTTGCTCGTCCCCCGCGGCTACACGCCCAAGCAGGGCGTGGCGAACCGGCCGATCGTGGGCTACGGCAACGAGGCGATGGGCCTCGGCGACTACTGCGCGCAGTCGCGCGTCCTCGAGTACGGCCATTCCGGCGAGCTCGCGCTGATCGAGCCGATGCTCAAGCGCGGCTACGCCGTCGTGGCCACCGACTACGAAGGCTTGGGCACACCCGCCGTGCACACCTTCGGCGTGTCGGTGTCGGCCGGGCACGCGATTCTCGACTCGATCCGCGCCGCGCGTCAGCTGACCGAGGCCGGGCTGCCCAGCGAGGGGCCCGTCGCGCTGTACGGCTACTCGCAGGGCGGCCAGGGCATCGGCCGCGGCCTCGAGCTGGCCGCGGGCTACGCGCCCGACGTGAAGATCTCCGCCGCGGCGTTCGGCGGCACCCCGACCGACCCGGTCCGGTTCTCGCGCTTCAACAGCGGCAAAGCCTTCTCGGCGGTCAACTTCGCGGCCTCCGCCGGCTACGACGCCGCCTACCCGGAGCTCGACCTGGAGTCGTTCCTCAACGAGCGCGGCCGGATCGCGATGGAGCACGCCTACACCGCCTGCATCGAGTCGATCTTCGTGCTGCCGTTCCGGATGTCGTCGGCCTACTTGAACCCCGGCATGGACCCCTTGACCGACCCGCGCTGGCTGAAGCGCTTCAAGGAGAACTCGATCGGCTACGAGCCGCCTGCACCCGAGATCCCGGTCTACTACTTCCACGCCGTCAAGGACGAGGCCGTGCCCTTCACGGGCGCCAGCAAGCTGCGCCGCCAGTACTGCAAGGCGGGCGTGCAGCTGACCTACGTGCCGCTGCCGATCTTCGAGCACGTCGCCGCCGGCCCGATGTGGATGCCGATGGCCGCCAAGTGGGTCGCCGACCGCCTGGAGGGCAAGCCCAATCGCACGGCGAACTGCTGGCCCGATTCGGCCTCCCTGCCCGACGAGGCGTAGCCGGGCCGCCGCACGGGCACGCCTCCGGGT
>JAEZDB010000502.1 GCA_023429855.1 Actinomycetes bacterium | reverse complement strand
CCTCCACATCACGCTCCAGCGCACGTGAACACCGCGCAGACCGGCCTGGCGTATGCCGCGGCGGTCGAAGACCTGCTCGCCTGGCTCACCGTCGAGCGCGGCCGGTCGCGCAATACCGTCGCGGCGTACCGCACCGACCTCCAGCGCCTCGGAGCCACGCTGATGGAGCACGGCACCGATCCGCTCGCGGCCACGCACACCGACCTGGCCGCCTACCTCGCGGCGCTCGCCGAAGACGGCCGCAGCATCGCGACCCTGCGCCGCCACACCGCCTCGATCCGGCAGCTCTACGGCTTTCTCGTCGCAGAGGGGCGGCTCACCCGCGACCCGACCGTCGACCTCAAACCACCGCGCGAGCGCCGCGCCGCGCCCGAGGCGCTCACCCGCGACGAGATCGCCTCGCTCATCGAAACGGCCCGAGGCGACGCTCCCCTGACCCAGCGCAACCGCGTGATCCTTGAACTGCTCTACGCCAGCGGCCTGCGCGTCTCCGAGCTCATCGGCTTGGAGCTGCGCAACGTCGACGTCGAAGAGCGGCTGCTGCTCGTCCGCGGCAAAGGCGACAAGGAGCGCATCGTCCCGTTCGGGTCGACAGCGCTCGCGGCGCTACGCGCCTGGCTGCTCGACGGCCGCCCGGCGTTGCTTCGCGACGGCGCGCAGCCCTGGCTCGTGCTGAACCACCGCGGCGGCCAGCTGAGCCGCCAGGCGGTGCACACCGTCGTGCGAGACGCCGGAGTCACCGCCGGGATCGCCCACGAGGTCGGGCCGCACATGATCCGGCACACCTTCGCGACGCACCTTCTCGCTGGCGGCTGCGACCTGCGGGTCCTGCAGGAGATGCTCGGGCACGCGAGCGTTACGACGACGCAGATCTACACGCACGTGTCGGCTGACCATCTCCGTGAGGCCTATGTGAACGCGCACCCGCGCGCGAAGCTCCGCTCCGCGCCGTCGGCCCTGCGATGATGGTCGGCGTGCGCCGCGTCCTGCTCACCTCCGCACTGCTGCTCACGACCGCCGCGGTCGCGGCCTGCGGCGACGGCCCGGCGGCCTCGCCCAGCGTCGGGCGTCCTGCGCTCGACCCCAGCGGCGAGCCGTTCGCCTTCCCCGACACCGGTTCGATCGACCTGCCCGCCTCGTGGACGATCACTCCGGGGCCAGAAGGCGGCCCCGAGCTGGTCCGCGCGACGTCGGGCCAGGGTGCAATCGTCGTATGGCGCTACCCGCGCGCCGAGCCGCTGCCGAGCACGAAGAAGGACCTCGTCAACACGCGCCGCAGCCTGAAGGCCGCCGTGAAGACGCGCGACCCGCAGTTCGAGCTGAGCGCGGCGCTGCTGCGCCGCATCCCCGAGCCCGCGGTCGAGCTCGCCGGCACCGGCACCATGGCGGGCGCCAAGCGCTCGATCCGCAGCCTCCACGGCTACGCCAACGGCTACGAGACGGTCGTCGACTGCATCGGCCCGCTCGCTGACTCAGCACAGTTCAACGAGACGATCTGCACGCCGGTGCTCGACTCGCTGAGCCTCGCCAACTCGTAGCGCCGGCGCGTGCCAGAGCTCCCCGAGGTCGAGACGGTCCGGCGCCAACTCGCGCCGCACGTCGAAGGGCGCGAGATCACGGCCGTCCGCATCGACGACGCCCGCTGGTGCGCGCCGCACGACCCAGGCGAGCTAGAGGAGCGGCTGATCGGCCGGACTGTGATGGCCCTGCAGCGCCGCGGCAAGCACCTCATTACCGCGCTCGGCGACGGGCAGCAGCTGCTGATGCACCTGCGGATGACGGGCATCATCCTCTGGGACGCTCCGAACGACGCGCCCTACGAGCGGGTGCGGATCTTCTTGGGCGACGAACACTCGATCGCCTTCTGCGACCCGCGGCGCTTCGGCACCGGGCTGCTGCTGCCCGACCGTGCTGCCGCCGACGCCTACCTCGACGAGCGGCTCGGCCCGGAGCCGCTCGACCCCGATGTCTTCACCGACGAGGTCCTCCGGACCGCCCTGAGGGACCGCGACGCTCCCGTCAAGGGCCTGCTGCTCGATCAGAAGCGGATCGCCGGCATCGGCAACATCTACGCCGACGAAGCGCTGTTCCGCGCAGGCATCCACCCGGCACGGCCCGGACGCCAGATCAAACCGGCGCAGATCGGCCCGCTCCGCGCTGGCATCGTCGAAGCGCTGCAGCTCGGCATCGACTCCGGCGGCGCCTCGATCGACGACTTCCGCCACCTCGACGGCGCCGTCGGCAGCTTCCAGCACGAGTTCCTCGTGCACCGCCGCGAAGGGCTTGAGTGCCCGGACTGCGGCAACACGATCGTCAAGCTCGTCGTCGCCGGCCGCGGCACCTACGTGTGCGAGGTCTGCCAGCCGCCGCCGCGTCGCCTGCCGAGGTCGGCGCGGCGCAAGGGCTGAGGCACCGCCGGGCGCGCCGGCTTCGAGCCACGAGCCACCTCACGATGTAAAGCGACGTTGACACCCGCGAGATGTCAAGGTAGCTTTACACCCGTGAAGAACGACGTCAAAACGCAGCGCACCGCGCGCGGTCTCTCGCAGGCTGCGCTGGGTGCGGCGGTCGACGTCTCCCGTCAGACCATCAACGCGATCGAGACGGGGCGGTACCTGCCGTCGCTCCCGTTGGCGTTTGCCCTCGCGCGCTTCTTCGAGCTGCGCGTCGAGGATCTGTTCGACCCAAGCGACGAAGGAGTCGCCCCATGATCCATCAACGCTCCCCGAAGCTCTGGATGGCGTTCCAGGTCGTGTTCGCCGTCGCCGTGATGGCCGCCGCGTGGTACGGGGGCGAACCCGTCCTCGGGTTGGCCTGCGCCGCGCTCTTGCTCAGCGGGGCCGGCCTCTTCAAGTACGCCAGGCGCCGCGGCTCGAGTCTGCCCGGGCTGCTCACCGGCGTAGGCGACGAACGCGAGCGCTCGGTCTACCGCGCAGCGACGTATCGCACCGGCGAGATGCTGATCTACGTGCTCGCGATCTGGGGCGTCGTCTCCGTCGCCAGGGGTGAAGACGACACCACGCTCATGCTCGTGCTGCTCATCTACGCCGGCCTGTGGATCGGCAACTTCGCGTGGGAGGGATGGCTCGAGCGCCATCCCCAGCGTCGAGCTGCCTAGGCCGCGACGAGCTTCGCCAGCTCGCCGGACTTGTCGGCGGCGGCGGTCTCGGTGTAGCCGCCCACGAGCATGCCGTCGACGAAGACCTGCGGCAGCGTGAACATGCCGGTCTTGGCGCTGAGCTCGGAGATAGCGGCGACATCGCCCGTGAGGTCGATCTTCTCGTACGGGATTTCGCGTGCCTGGAGCAGACGCTCGACCTGCACGCAGTACGGGCAAGGAACCTTGGAGTAGACGACGACTTCGGCCATTCCCTCAGGCTAGCGGGGTATGCCGGGCCGCCTGGCTGCGGGTGCGTCCGGACTGATCGGGGTCGCGCTGGCGACCGCGGGCGTCGCTAGCGTGAGGGCGTGGCCGGACCACTCCAGACCGAGGCGGTCGTCCTGCGCGCGATGAAGTACGGCGAGGCCGACCGGATCCTGCACGTCTTCACGCCCGAGCACGGCCGCAGGTCGGTGATCGCGCGAGGGGCGAGGCGCCCCAAGAGCAAGCTCGGCGGCCGGCTGGAGCCGCCGTCGCACGTCGAGCTCCAGCTGCAAGAGGGCCGGGGCGACATCGCGACCGTCACCGGCGTCTCGACGATCGCTGCGCTGCCGCGACTGCGCGAGCGGCTCGACGCGATCGATGCGGCGCTGCACGCCTGCGACGACGTCGGTCGGCTGTTCGGCGACGGAGAACCGCACCCGCCGGTCTTCCACCTGCTCGTCAACTACCTCGGGCAGCTCGACCGCGACCTGACGGCGGCCACGACGGGCCGCCAACTCGCGTTCCGCGTGAAGCTGCTCGTCGGTGCGGGCCTCACGCCGCAGCTGGCGGAGTGCGCGCGCTGCGGTAGCCCGCCGCCGCTGGTCGGCTTCTCGGGCTCCGAAGGCGGGCTCGTCTGCAAGCCCTGTCTCGGCGAACGCGGTTTCGCGATCCGTCCTGAGGTGCCCGACGTGATGCGCGCGATGCTCGGCGCGCCGCTGGCGGAGGCGCTGGAGTCGGAGGTGATCGTCGCGCGGCAGGTCGACCGGGCGATCACCGACCTGGCCGAACACCACCTCGGGGCCCGGCTGCGCACGCTGCGCATCGAGGCGTAGACCACGCCGATCGCACACAAGGAACGCGCGAAACAGCGCCGAACTCAGCGGTATGCACCGCGACACTGCACCAACTCTGCGTACCGCGCGAGATCTGGGGCTGAGGCCAGTACCGTCGGCCGTAGTGCCGCTTCACGATCCCACCGGGTTCCACGACCGCCAGCGTGCGCGCGAAGCGGCCACGCTGTCGGACCTCGCCTGCCACACGTACCCAGCGGTCCGCGAGTTTCCCGAGCCGGAGGCGCCGAGCCGCACGCCGCTGCAGCGCGACCGCGACCGGATCGTGCATTCCAAGGCGTTTCGCCGGCTCAAGCAGAAGACGCAGGTGTTCGTGGCGCCCGCTGGCGATCACTTCCGCACCCGGCTCACGCACACGCTCGAAGTCACCGGCATCGGCCGCACCGTGGCCAGGGCCCTGGGCCTCAACGAAGACCTCGTCGAGGCGATCGGCGTCGGGCACGACCTCGGCCACCCGCCGTTCGGTCACATCGGCGAGGACGTCCTCGATCGCTGGTCGACGGCCCGCGGCGCCGGCGGCTTCCGCCACTGGGAGCACTCCGTCCGGATCGTCGAGCGCCTCGAGCGCGGCGGCACCGGTCTGAACCTCTGCCGCAGCGTCGTCGACGGCATCGCGACGCACAGCGGCCGCGCACCGCAGCCGAACACGCTCGAGGGCGCGATCGTCCGGGTCGTCGACCGCATCGCCTACCTCTCGCACGACGTCGACGACGCAATCCGCGCCGGCGTGCTCGACGAGCGCGAGCTCCCCGCCGACGTCGTCGAGGTGCTCGGCAGCGCAGGCACCGATCGCATCGACACCCTCGTCGACGATCTTGTCGCGACCTCGGCCGCCCGCGGACGGATCGAGCAGGGCGCCGAAGTGGGCGAGGCGATGGACGCCCTGCGGCGCTTCATGTTCGACGCCGTCTACCTCGGCGAGACTGCCCGTCAGGAGCATTCCCGCATCGAGTCCGTGCTCGGCGGGCTGCTCGAGCACTACGACGCGAACCCCGACCAGCTCCCGGCGCCGTGGCCCGCCCAGACGACCGTCGAGTCTCGGATCATCGACTGGGTCGCCGGCATGACCGACGGGTTCGCCGTCCGGACGTTCGTGGGCCTCACGGTGCCGCGGGCGTTCGACACGGCGTGACGCCTGGAGGTGGCCGCAGCGCGCCGAGGCCGAAGCCGCTCCGCTGGGGCGTGCGCGATGCCTGGCGCCGGTAACGTAGGACTGCCGATGCCCCGCTACACCGATGAGTCCAAACAGCGCGTCAAAGACGCCGTGGACATGGTCGACCTGGTGCAGACGCGCACGGAGCTCAAGAAGTCCGGGTCAGCGAGCTATATGGGGCGGTGCTGCTTCCACGAGGAGCGGTCGCCGTCGATGAGCGTCGACGCCGAACGCAAGCTCTACCACTGCTTCGGCTGCCAGGCCGGGGGCGACGCCTTTTCGTTCGTGCAGGAGACCGAAGGCACGGACTTCACGGGGGCCATCGAGTTCCTGGCGGCGCGATACGGCGTCCAGCTCGAAGTGCTCGACGACGACCCGCGCGCGGCGGCACGCCGCAAGCGCGAGCAGCAGCTGCTGGCGCTGGTCGAGCGAGCTGCCGGCTTCTACGAGCGCACGCTCTGGTCGTCGGCCGAAGGCGCCGATGCGCGGGAGTACCTCCTTGGCCGCGGGCTGACCGAGGAGGCGCTGAAGGCGTTTCGCGTCGGCTTTGCGCCGAACGCCTGGGACAAGCTGGTGACGGCGTCGTCGAAGGCGGGGGTCGATCCGAAGATGCTGATCGACGCCGGCCTGGCGTTGCCGAAGAAGGGCGGCCGCGGCCTCCCGAACGACCGCTTTCGCGGGCGCATCACCTTTCCGCTGTGCGACGCGCGCGGCCACGTACGGGGCTTCGGCGCCCGCGCGATGACGCCCGACCAGCAGCCGAAGTACCTCAATACGTCGGAGAACGAGCTGTTCCACAAGGGGCGGCAGCTGTTCGGTCTGCACCTAGCTCGCCCGGCGGCAGCTCGCTCCGGCGTGGTGGTGCTCGTCGAGGGCTATACCGACGTGATTGCGCTGCGGCAGATCGGCGTCGAGCACGTGGTTGCGTTGATGGGCACGGCGATGACGCCGGAGCAGGTGGCCGAATTGGCGCGGCTGGCGCCGCTGCTGGTCCTCGCGCTCGATCCCGACGGCGCCGGCGAGGCGGCGATGGAGAAGGCGGCGGGGCTCGCGCGCGGTTCGCGTTTGGAACTGCGCGTCGCCGAGCTGCCCGACGGGCGCGACCCCGCCGAGCTCGTCCAGGACGGCCGCGGCGAAGAGCTCAAGGCCGCGCTGGCTTCGCCCATGCACTTCTCCCGGTTCAGGGTCGAGCGCGTTCTCAAGAACTCGGATCTCTCTAGCGCCGAGCTGCGCGACGAGGCGCTCACCAAGATCGCGCCGATGATCGCCGAGCTGGGGGAGGGTGTCCTGCGCGAAGAGCTCGTCGAGCGCACGGCCGATCGGCTCAAGGTCGGTCCGGGCATCGTTGACCGCGTGGTGCGCGCGGCGCCACCTGCGCCGCAGCCTGGCCCTAGCGTTGGCGGCGCACCGCCCCGCGGCGGCCAGGGCGGC
>JAEZDB010000217.1 GCA_023429855.1 Actinomycetes bacterium | reverse complement strand
GGCCGGAACGTGCGCGGTGCTTTCCCAGGAGGACCCGGAGTACGCCGGCATCCTGTTCATGCCAGCCGCTCTGATGGTGCCGCTCCTGGCCGGTCAGTCCGACCTGGTGTCGCTTTCCAGCGCCTTGAAGCTGGCGGTCGCCGTCTTCGCGGTCAGCGCGGCGCTGACGGTACTGTCGTCGTTCTTGCCGGGTCGGGTGGCGGCGTTCGTCGTCCCGGCGGCGCTGCTCGCGCTGCCTGCGCCAGCAAGCGCGCTCACGATCAGCGGCACGAGCGTGAAGACGCTCCCGGAGTCGACGCCCGTTCACGCCACCGCGGCCACCACCGACGTCATCTACTACCTCGATCTTCACGCCGGCCCTGCCGACGAGCGCTTCAGCGTCCGCCTCGTGCCGCCGCGCTTCGCAACCGAAGGCAAGGCCGACGAGGGCGCCGCCGTCGACGGGCCGCTCCAGTTCGGGCTCTACGGCCCGGGGACGGTCGGCAAGGTCGTGACGGAGCCCGCGTTCGCGCCGCTGTGTTCGTCGAGAGAGCGGGCGTTCCACGGATACTCGACGGGCGCCGCCACCGTCGACGTGGCGCTGCCCGCCGGCGCCGACACGACGCTCGCGGTGCGTTACAAGACGGGCCGCCGCGCACCCTGGGTCGACACCGACCTGCAGCTGCGCTTCTCCTTCGCCTCACAGCTCTTCGGGAGCTACGACGCGGCCAGCCCGCTCTTCGGCCCCGCCACCTCCGTCGCCGACGCCGGCACCCACACGCGTACCCGCGAGGTGCCGGTCGCCGGCCGCGGGATGAAGCTGCCTGGCACCAAGAGGGCGCTGAAGACCGGCAAGATCGGCGCCCACCTGCTGCTGGAGACCACGCCCAAGGGCACCTACGGCGAAGACTCCGGCACGGCGCGCACGCTCTCGCGGCGCACGAAGGTGCGGGTGCGCGGCCGCCTGCTGCCGGCAACGAGCGGCAAGCGGGTCGTGCTGCAGTGGGCCAAACCCGGCAAACCGCTGCGCACGGCCGCCCGCGTCAAGACCACCGCCGGCGGACGCTTCGCCGCCTCGCTCGCCACTCCCGGCCGCGGCGAATACGAGCTGTGGGCCAGCTACCCCAGCCAGCCCGGCCCCCTCGCCGCGGACTCCACAAGCTGCCCGGTGCGCTTCCGCGTGAAGTAGGGCGCGCGGGCTCGAGGCGCCCGCTGCTGCCGCACGAGAGGCCCGGGGGGGGGTGTGGTGCTCCCCGCGAGCAGTGTCGAATTACGCGCTCCAGAGGGCGTGATTCGTAGCGCCAACATGCCATTTCACACCCTCTGCGCCCACAGGCTCTGGAGGGCGTGAATCGCAGCGCAGACGCGCCATTTCACAGCCTCATCGGGGCGTAATTCGATACTGGCTTGTGGCGACTACCCACCCCGGCCGGTGGGCCTGCCGCTGCGTCGCCGCTGCGCCGCTGCGTCGCCGCTGCGCCGCTGCGCCGCTGGGGCGCTAGGGTGCCTGCGGCGCTTTAGCCGGCGGTGATCGGCGGCCGCGGCACGCCGATGCCGTTCTGGCCGGGCGCCAGCGGGTTCGCGACGACGGGCTCAGAATCGCCGACGTGCTGCAGACCGAGGATCTGCAGGCGCTTGCCGCGGCTGGTCCTGGCGGCGACGACGGTCTTGCAGTCGGTGATGGGCTTGCGGGCGCCGTGCACCACGATCGCCTTCGCGCCGTTCGTGCAGCGGATCCGCGGCCGCGTCTGGCCGACGACGAACGACTCGACGTACGCGTTGCCGCCGCGCAGGATCACCGTGTTCTTGCCGACGCCGCGCAGACGCACCACGTTGTTGCCCGAACCGACCGAGATCGCGTTGTTGAAGGCGCCGCCGCGGACGAAGTTGTTGCCGTTGCCGACGAAGATGTCGTTGGTGCCGCGGCCGCCGAAAACCTCGTTGTCGCCGTCGGTCGCGCGAATCTTCGTCGTCTTCGACCGGGCAGACTCGCCGCCGGTGTCGTCTTGGCGGTCAGCCCACAGAATGTTGTCGCCGCCCTTGCCGTCGATCACGCCGCCGCCGTGGCCGCCGAAGAGCGAATCCGGCCCCTCGGTGCCGATCAGCGTAAACGCCTCCGTGCGGCCAGCCGCAAGCGACACCGGCACGGGCGGCGCATCGTAGAGCGCGAGCGTCGGGCAGCCGACGATCTTGCCCTCGAGCTGCACCGACTTCGTGATCGCCAGCGTCGGATCGGCCGACGCATTCACGTGGAGCACCGAGGCCGGGTTGCCGCCGCAATCCACCTTGGCCAGCTCGCCGAGCTTGTGGATGAAGACGTTGTTCACGCCCGTGCCGAGGACGATCTCGTCGGGACCCGACCGGTAGTAGACGACGTTGTTGCCGTTGCCGGCCGTGAGCTTGAGCCCGCCAGCCCCGCCGTTCACCACGTTGTTGCCGTTGCCGAGCACGACGTCGTCGGGGGCACCGCCCGGATCGACGTAGTTGTTGCCGTCGCCAAGCGTGATGGAGTCGTGGCCGGTGCTGCCGAACACGGTGTTGTTGCCCCCGCCGGCCTTGATCGTGTCGTTGCCGGTGCCGCCCTCGACGTAGTTGTTGCCCTCGCCCGCGTCGATCTTGTTGCCGGCGCGTACGCCGTAGATCACATCGGGGCCCGGACCGCCGGTGAGCGTGTCGGGGCCGCCGCCGCCAAAGAGCGTGTCGCCACCGGGCGACGTGCCGACGAGCGTGTCGGCCGCCGGCGTACCGACCAGCGTCTTGCCGAGTGCCACCGACGGCACCGCTGCAAACGCCAACGCGAGCAGCGATACACCGGCAACACGCCCAATCCCCGGCACCCCGCTCGCGGAAGCAGGGGCGCAGTCGACGCCCTCCACGCGGGGGCGATGGTCATCGGAACGCATACCCCAATCATGCCAACAGACGGGGGACGCGTAAAGAAGAAGGTGCCAGCTACCGCGGGTCTTTGATGAACGCCGCCGCCTGTTTGAACGCGTCGAGCGATGGCTTCGGCTCGTTGTCGAGCGTCATCAACCCGGTGTGCAGACCCCAGAAGTCCTTGCCGCCGGGGTAGGGCTTCACGTCGCGCCAGCCGTAGTAGACGACGCCATGCAGCTTCATCGCCGGCGCCACCGCCGCCGTGCGCGTGAGCACCTCAGACACGAGCTCGGCCTGCCGCTGGCTCGACACCGTGAACTTGCTCGACGGGCCGTTGTCGGCCCAGCCCACCTCGGTGACCCAGATGCCGACGTCGCGCATGCCCGCTTCGTCGAGCGCCTCGCGCGCCGTCTCGATGCCGAGGATCACGCCGTCGACCGTGCGCGAGTACGGGTGGATGGCGACCGTGTCGAACGTGCCCTTCGCGCCCGCGCGCGCCATCAGGTCGATGTACTGCTCCATCTTGATGCCGAGCTTGCTCTCCGGCAGACCGCCCGTGACGATCTCCGCCTCCGGGTCGACCGCGCGGATCGCCGTCGACGTGGCCCGCAACAGCGCCGTGTACTCGATCTGGTTCGGGCGGCCGCCCCAATACGCCTTGAGGTTGGGCTCGTTCCAGATCTGCCACGACGTCATCGGCTTGGCCGGCACCTCGGGGTGCTCCTTCCAGAACGACCCGCCGCGGCCGTAGCGCTTGACGAGCACGGTCGCGTACTCGGCAAACGCGGCCGGGTCGCGCGGCGGCATCGTCGTCGTCGGCGTGATCGTCACGTTCTTCTTCGGCTTGGCCTCCTCGCCGGGCCGCACGTTGAACACGATCGGCAGGATCTGGATTCCGGCCTTCGCCGCCGACGCCACGAGCTGGTCGTGCATCCCGAACGCCCAGTCGCCCTTACGCGGCTCGATCTCGTTCCACTGGAAGGTCTGCCGCAGCGTGCCGACGCCGGCCGCAGCCTGCGCCTTCAGCGACGCCTCCTGCGTCGCCAGCTTCTGCGGCAGCACCTCAGACGCGACGATCCCCACGTAGCCGGGCTGCGACGCAGGCGACGGCGTGGACGCCCGGGGCGTCGACCCGCCAGCTGAACCGGACCCGCCGTCGTCGCCGCAGGCCGACAGCCCGGCCGCGAGCACCGCGGCCGCAAAGAGTGCCGCGAGGCGCCTCACTTGAGCTTGACCAGTGCCTTGCGGACGACCTTCATCGCCGGCTTCGGCTTGCCCTTGCGGTTCAGCAACCCGGTGTGGAGGCCCCAGAAGTCCTTGCCGCCCTTGTAGACGGTCGAGTCACGCCATGCGAAGTAGATGACGCCGCGCAGCTTGAGCCTCTTGCGCTCCTTCGCCAGCGCCCTGAACGCCGACGTGATGATCGGCCCCTGCCGGGACGCCGACACGGTGCGCTTCGGCGTCTTCGGACCGCCCGCCGCCCAGCCGATCTCGGTAACCCAGAGGTCGAGTTTGGAACCGCCGGCCCGGTTGACGGTCTTGCGCAGGTCGCGCGTGAGCTTCATGACCGACTTCACGTTGACCGCGTAGGGGTGGATGCCGATCGCGTCGATCCACGGGCCCGCCTTGGCCTTCAGCATCGCCTTGATGAACTTCTTCGGCGACTGGCCGAGGGACGAGTCGGGGATGCCAGCGGTGACGATGTAGGCGCTGGGCTGCACCGCCCGGATCGCCGCCGACGTGGCGATCAGCATCCGCGCGTAGGCTGCGCCGTTGGGCTTGCCGCCCCAGTACAGCGGGAAGTTCGGCTCGTTCCACACCTGGTAGGCGGTGAACGGCATCGGCGTGAGCGTCGGGTTGGCGATCCAGAACTCGCCGCCGGGCCCATAGCGCTTGGCGAGCGTGGCACCGAAGCGCGCGATGTGCGCGTTGTCTTTCGGCGGGAAGAAGCCCCGGTACTTGCTCTTCTTCGGTCGGCTGGTCGCCCACTCCGGCTCGCCCTGGATCAGCGGCATCACGCGCATCCCCGCGATCGACGCGTTCTTGACGAACCGGTCGGTGGCGGAGAAGTCGTAGTTCTGGTCGGCCCACTCGATCTCGTTCCAGCGGAAGACCTGCCGCGCAACGGTGAACCCCGCCGCGCGCTGCGCCTTGAGCTGGGCTTGGGCGTACGCGTCGTTGCCCGTGTAGGCGTCTTCGGTCGTGATGCCGACGAAGCCGTCGGGCACGGCCGCGCGCGCCGCCGACGGCATGACCGCCGCGGCGAGCAGCGCCACCGCCGCCAAGAGCAGACCGACGAGCAGCGCGGTCCACGGGGAGCCGGTCGAGCCGATGCCGGCGCGCGGATCGGCGCGGCGCTCGGTCGGCGGCGTAAGGGCGAAGCTCGCCATGCGCGCGCCCTGCTCAAGCTCGACCGAGGCGAGCGTGGAGCCATACGCCAGGTAGAACCCGGCGGCGACCCCGGAATCCGGACGCGTCGGGAACGCGGCGTAGAGCTCGGGCTGCGTGGGGCGGTTGTCGGGGATGCGCGGCGCCGGCTCAGCGGCCTGGGCCTGCGCAGCCGGGGCGGCGGCCAACAGGGCGGTCGCGGCGTACAGACCAGGTGCCATCATGTCGCGCAGATGCTACGCACCTCCCAGGGCGGTGTGCGCCACAAAGCGCACACTCTCGCCCCCGCTTCCTGGTGGTTCGCGGTCGGAGTGGCGCTCGTCGAACTGCTCGCTGCACTCGCCGGGCTCGCGACGCTCGGCCTCGCCGCCGCCGCCTTGCTGGCCCCCGGCTTCGCGCTGAGCGGACTGCTCCCTGGGCGTTTGCGAGCCAGTGCGACCGCGCGGATCACCACGGCGCCAGTGCTCGGACTCGCCGCGACGAGCATCGCGCTCATCTCGATCGCCAAGCTCGGCGTGCCGCTCACGGGCGTGAGCGTGCGCGTGGTGGTGTTTGCGCTGATCGCCGCCGGGTTGGCGGTGCCGCGCGATGGCGAGGCGGCGCGCGATGGCGCGCGCGATGGCGAGGCGG
>JAEZDB010000470.1 GCA_023429855.1 Actinomycetes bacterium | reverse complement strand
CGTCTGAGCTGCGCGCGGCGGGCATCGACGCGCGCTTGCTCGTGCTCGGCCCGCTGACCCACGCCGAGCTCGAGGCGGTCCTCGCGGCCGACGCCGACATCGTTGCGTGGACCAACGAGATCCTCGATGCTGCCGCCGCGCTCGGCGGCGCCCGCGTCCACGTGAAGCTCGACACCGGCATGGGCCGTCTCGGCACGTCCGACCCGGACCACGCGCTGGCGCTGCTGCAGCGCTGCGTCGATGTGCCGGGTCTGGAGCCTGCTGGCGCGATGACGCACTTCGCGACCGCCGACGAACTCGGCGACAGGTTCTTCGGCGAGCAGCTCACGCGGTTCGGCGCGTGGGTGGATGACGTTCGCCAGATTGCCCCGGCTGCCGTCGTTCACGCCGCCAACAGCGCGGCGATCCTCCGAGAGGAGGCCTCGCACTTCGACCTCGTACGCCCCGGCGTGTCGATCTACGGTCTGGATCCCTTCGGAGCCGACCCGGCATCGCGCGAGCTGACCCCTGCGTTGTCGCTGCGCGCGGCCGTCGGTGCCGTGCACCCGGTGCGAGCGGGGGAGAGCGTGGGCTACGGTCGCCGCTGGGTCGCGCCGGCCGACGGCTACGTCGGCGTGATCCCCGTCGGCTACGCCGATGGCTGGCGGCGCGGACTGACCGGCGCGGCCGACGCCCTGATCGCGGGCCGACGCCTGCCGCTTGTGGGCACGGTGAGCATGGACAGCGTCATCGTCGACCTTGGAGCGGACCCGGTCCAGGCCGGCACTGAGGCCGTCCTCATCGGCGAGCAGGGCGAACACCGCATCCTTGCCGAGGACCTCGCGCGCACGCTCGGAACGATTAACTACGAGATCACCTGCGGCCTCGGGCCGCGGTTGCCGCGCCGGTGAGCGCCGGCGCTCACTCCTCCGCGCAGCTCGCCCGCACTGCTCTGGCCGCCGCGCACCACGCTGCACCGGGCCGCGCCTGGCTCGTCGGCGGCGCCATCCGCGATGTGCTGCTCGGCGACACGCAGCCGCTCGACCTGGACCTCGCGATCGACGGCGACCCGTCGCCCGTCGCCAGACGTGTGAGCGAGGTGCTCGGCGCGCCGCGGTTCGCGCTGTCGGACCGCTTCGGTGGCTACCGCGTCACGGCGGCCACCGGCCTCCAGGTCGACGTGATGCCGTTGCACCCGGAGGGGCTCGCTGCCGACCTGCGCCGCCGCGACCTCACCGTCAACGCGCTTGCGCTGCCGCTCGACGCTGCGGAGCGCTGGCCTGCTTTCGACCGCGGCCTCCTCGTCGCCGAGGCCTCTGGCGTCACCGACCTCGCACAGGGCGTCCTGCGTGCGTGCGGTCCTGACGCGATGCGCGACGATCCGCTGCGCGTGCTGCGGATCGCGCGCATGGTGGCCGGCGGCGGCTGGCGGCTTGACGGCGCAACGGCTCAGCTGGCGCGCGACGCCGCACCGCGGCTCGACCAGGTCGCTGGCGAGCGGATCGGCGCGGAGATCCGCGGCGTGATGGCCGCCACCGACCCCCTGTTGGGTCTCGCCACCCTGCGTGCGATCGGGGGTACCGACGCGGTGCTGCCGGAAGTCGCCGCCCTCGACGGCGTGACCCAGAGCAAGTACCACCACCTCGACGTCGGCGGCCATACGCGCGAGGTCCTCGAGTACACGCTTGCCCTCGAAGACTCGCTTGGCGCCTACGTCGACGCGGACTCGGCGACGTGGGTGCGCGATCATCTCGACGACGAGGTGGGCGGCGGCTGGTCGGTCCGCGAAGCGATGCGGTTCGGGGCGCTGCTCCACGACATCGCCAAGCCGCAGACGCGCATCGTCGACGAGTCCCGCGGCATGATCGGCTTCCCGAACCACGACCGCGCTGGAGAGAAGCTCGCCGGACAGATGCTCGAGCGGCTGCGCGTTCCGCGGCGGGTCGTCCGCGCGGTGCAGTCGCTCACGCTCAACCACCTGCGGCTCGGCTTCCTCGTGCATGCGCGCCCGCTCGATCGTGGCGGCGTCTACGACTACCTGCACCGGTGCGAGCCGATGGAGGTCGAGGTCACCGTGCTGGCGCTCGCCGACCGGCTCGCCACCCGCGGACGCCGCGCCGAGGAGGCGATCGAGGCGCACGCCGACCTCACCCGCGAGCTGCTGCCTGCCGCGATCCAGTGGCGGGAAGCCGGTGGCGCGCCCGCGCCGCTGCTCGACGGCGACGCGCTCATGGCGCGCACGGGGCGACCGGGAGGCCGGTGGCTGGCCGAGGCGCTCGAGGCCCAACGCCGCGCACGGTTCCTCGACGACACCCTGAGCACCGAGGCTGCCTGGGGGGTTGCGCAATCAGCGGCCCGCGCGCGTTAGCCTGCGGCTGTGCCTGACGACTGCATCTTCTGCGCCATCGTGAGCGGCCGGATCCCGGCGACGAAGGTCGACGAGGATGACCGCGTGATCGCCTTCATGGACATCAACCCGGCCACGCGCGGCCACACCCTGGTCATTCCGCGGGTCCATGCCGACAACGTGCTGGAGATCGACGAGGAAGACCTCGCCGCCTGCACGCGGATGGGGCAGCGCATCGCCCGGCGTGCCGTGCGAGGTCTCGGGGCCGATGGCGTGAACTTGCTGAACTCGTGCGGAGAGCACGCCTGGCAGACGGTCTTCCACTTCCACCTGCACGTGATTCCGCGCTACCAGGCCGACCCGCTGCAGCTGCCGTGGATCCCGCACCCGGGCGACACCGAAGACATCTCGGCGGCCGCCGCGGTGCTGCGCTCCACGTCGTAGGCGTCGTCGCGCCCGAGGAAGCGCGCCAGCCCAGACGCTCGCCGGGTCAGCGTTCGTAGCGGCGCAACCGCACCAGTGCGAGCGCCGAGACCACGACGCCGATGCCCGCCAGCGCGCCAAACGCCTCGGCCGTCACCGCCCAGGTGATCTCGCCGACGAAGCACTGCCGCAGGCCCTCGACGACGTAGGTGACGGGGTTGATCTCAGCGATCGTCTGCATCCAGGGCTCAAGCAGCTCCAGCGGCGCGTACGACGTGGAGAAGAGCACCGTGCTCAGGATCGACGCCTGGATCAGGGGCGCAGCTTGCTGGCTGCGGAACTTGAGCGCCAGCACCGAACCCCACGTCGCCGCCACGGCCGAGAACAGCGGGACGAGCGTGAAGATGATCAGCACGCCGGCGACATTTGGCACGGGCGCACCGACGATGATCGCGATCACGAGGAGCGGCGGGACAGGGATGAGGACGCGGGCAGCCGCTGAGAGGACGAGCCCCGCCAGAATCGAGGTTCGGCTCGTGGGGGAGAGCAGGAGCCGGTCCAGCCAGCCTTGTTCGATGTCGCGACCGAGGTTGACGCCGGTCGCGCCACCCGTGAAGCCGGCGCTCTGCAGCAGCGCGACGGGCAGCACGAAGGCGAGGAAGCTGTCGGTGCCGTATCCGGGGAGCGCCGTGGCCTCACCGAAGACGAGCGTGAGCCCGAGCAGGAAGATGGCCGGCGAGACGACCCCGGGAATCGACG
The DNA here is from genome assembly GCA_023429855.1 of Actinomycetes bacterium. Lineage (GTDB taxonomy): Bacteria > Actinomycetota > Thermoleophilia > Solirubrobacterales > Solirubrobacteraceae > JAGIBJ01. The sequence goes on along the minus strand of JAEZDB010000470.1, from coordinate 13,150 downwards.
CGCCCGGCACGCGCAGGATCTCGTTGAATCCGCGGCGCACGAGCACGCGGATCGCCACGGGGTCGAGCAGACGAGCCGTATGCGGCGTCGAAGCCCCACCCAAGGGAGTTCCGCCGTCTGCGGCAGGGGTGAGCGTCTCAGGCGGCATCGGCAAGCCTCCAGCGCATGCCTGCCACCGCAGCAGCGCTGGCCACGGCGATCACGCCGGACGTCACGAGGAACCCTTCAAGGATCGGCACCCAGTCCATCCCGAACGCGATCGGTGTGCGCAGCCCGTCGGCGATGTAGCTGAGCGGATTGATCGCAGAGATCGTGTCGGCAGGCGGCATCAGCAGCTCCTGCGGAAAGAACGCCGACGAGAGGTACAGCACGGCAAACACGAACGGGAAGAGGCCTTGGACGATCGAGGCCTGCCGCGCGCGGAACGCGATCGCGAGGCCGATGGCCGCGAACGCCACCGCAGCGAGCGCACCGAGGACGATGACCACGACGAAGCCGGGCAACCCGCCGGCCATGTCGGCGCCGAACACGACGCCGACGAGCAAGAAGAACGTGACCTGCCCGGCGCCGAGCACGGCGGCGGCCATCAGGCGCCCGGCGACGATCGCGAGGCGCGGCACCGGCGCCGTCACGATCCGGTCGAAGAAGCCCGACTCGATCTCGAGGGCCACCGCGATCCCCGCCTGAAGGCCGCTGAGCATCAGCGACTGGACCATCGCCGCCGGCAGCTGGAACGCAAGGAAGCTCGTCGTCTCCGGGAAGCCCGGCAACTGCGTCGTCGCGGTGAGCCCGCCGGTGTTGACCGCCAAGAAGATCGACGGCATCAAGAAGAGCGGGATGAGGAACTGGGGGCGGCGCAGCGTGAGCCGCAGCGCGCGCAGCGCCAGCGCGATCGAGGGGGCCGAGAGGCTGCGACCCCGCGTGAGGACCGACGCGCTCATACGACCGGCTCCTCGGCGAGGTGCTCACCGGTCTTCTGCAAGAACACGTCGTCGAGGGTCGGGCGGACGACGTCGAGACCCGCGACGGCGATCCCGGCGTCGTCGAGGGCGCGGACCAGCGCAGGCAGCTCACGGGAGCCGTCGTCGACGGAGACGTCCATACACGCGTCGGTGACGCCCGGCCGGGACTCGCCGACGGCGGCGGCCACCTGCAGCGCCTGCGGGCGGTCGGTTGGATCGATCAGCACGACGTGCACGTGCGGCCGCCCGACCTGCGCCTTCAGCGCCGTGGGCGTGTCTTCAGCGACGAGCCGGCCGCCCGAGATGATGCCGACGCGGTCAGCGAGCTGGTCGGCCTCCTCGAGGTACTGCGTCGTGAGGAAGACCGTCGTTCCCTGGTCGCGCAGGCGGCGGACCTCAGCCCACAGCAGGAGCCGGCTCGACGGATCGAGTCCGGTGGTCGGCTCGTCGAGGAAGAGCACGCGCGGCTCGTGGATCAGCGCCATCGCGAGGTCGAGTCGGCGGCCGAAGCCGCCGGAGTACTCGCCGACCCGCTTGTCGCCGGCTGCCGAGAGGCCCACGCGCTCAAGCAGCAGCGCGCCGCGCGGGGCAGACTCGCGGCGCGACATCCCGTGGAGGACGGCCTGGAGCTCCAGCAGCTCGCGGCCTGTCATGAGCGGGTCGATGGCGGCATCCTGGAGCGCGACGCCGATGCTGGCGCGCACAGCGGCCGGATCCTTCACGACGTCGTGGCCGGCGACGAGGGCGCTCCCGCTCGTGGGGCGCAGCAGCGTGACGAGGAGCCGCACCATCGTCGACTTGCCCGCTCCGTTTGGGCCGAGGAAGCCGTAGACCTCACCGTCCTCGACGTCGAGGTCGACGCCCTGTACGGCGTAGGTGCCGCCCTTGGGGTAGCGCTTCTCGATGGCGCGGGTGACGATCGCGTGGGACACGCCGGAGGACTCTAGTGTCCTCGCGGGCGGCCCCGGGCACGCAGCCCGCGAGCGCTACTTGCTCTTCTTGGTCTTCTTGCTCTTCGCCGGCGTCGGCGTCGGGATCATCACCGCGCTGTAGGCCATGCGAGCCCGCTGGTACAGCGCCGCAAAGGACGCGTCGGTGTTGGTGCCGACGAGCGCACGCTGCGGGCGGTAGTCCTTCTCGACGGACTCCTTGAGCGGCTTGCTCGAGCGCCACGACGTGTCGCTTCCGAGGCCGAGCTGCAGCAGCGGCGCCCACGTCGGGATGGTGATCCCGACAACCTGCCCGGGCTTGATCGGCAGAGCGGTGGGCAGGGCGAAGGTCGGGGTGGTGCCAAGGTACTTCGTGAGGTCCTCAAGCGGGCCCTTCTGGACCACCTTGAACTTCGACTTCCCCAGCGGCGCGAGGATGACGATGGCCGCACGCGGCGCCCCGCCGTACTTGTCGTTGACCTCTTTGACCTTTGAAGCCGCAACCGAGACGAGGGAGACGGACCAGCCCACGACGTGGCCTGAGGTCTTCGCGGTGGTGAATGCCCTGGTCGTGCCGACCTTGGCCTGGAAGCCGGTCTGACGGACGACGAGGATGCCGCAGTCCTTCTCTGCGAAGCCTGGACAGCCTGCGGTGTTCGTTCCGAGAGGCGCGATCTCGGTGACGGCCGCCGACGCCGCAGCGGGCGGGAGCAGCGCAGCGACGATCGCGAGGAGGGGGAGAAGATGACGGTGTTTCATCAGAGGTTCCAACACAGAACCGGGCCGATCGGAGCGGTCAGCACACGCCCGGATTCAGTTCACAGAAGTCGCCGCCAGCGCCGGTGCCACCGCCGTCGGTGCCGGTTCCGCCGCCACCGCCACCGCCGCTGGTGCCGGTGCCACCGGTGTTGCCCGCGGTGCCGGTTCCGCCGGTCGAACCCGTGGCGCCACCGGTGGTGGTGCCACCGCTCGTACCGGCGCCGCCGGTCGAGCCGCTGCCGGTCGACGTGCCGCCGCTGGTCGAGCTTGACCCGGAGCTGGTGCTACCGGTGCTCGTCGAGGCGTCGTCGGGCGTGGTGGGCGTGGTCGAGTCGGGTGTGGTCTCCGGCGTCGTGGCCGAAGACGAACCACCGCTCGACGCGAGCGACGTCACGTCGCCGGTGGGCGGAACGACGTCGGGGCTGCCCGCCGGCTCGGGGGCAACCTCGGTGCCGCCACCACAGCCCGCAAGGACCGTGGCGGCCAGCACCAATGCGATGCTGCCGCGAGTTGCCGGCCGGCGCATGGAGCCGATGCTCCTAATCAGCGAGCGCCGTCATGCGGCGGCCGCAGGTGGGGCACTCGTTAAGGTCGCGCTGCGCCATCGACCCGCAGTGGGGGCAGATGCGCAAGGTCGCGACCGACCAAGGAAGGTTGGACTTCGACGGCGCGAGCGGCAGAACCTTGCCGATGACTTCGAGCTTCTCACCGCTGACGTGGTCGTGGTAGACCAGCTCGGGATCGGCCTCGAGGATGAGCTCGCGGCCGCTCGAGGGCGTGCGGAACCGGTAACGCTGCTTCACGCCGCCAACCCTACCAAGGAGGGCAGGCGAGGCGGCCCGCACCGACGTGGGGCCGCTCCGCTGGCGAACTCAGGCGAGGAGGTAGGACCGCGACTCAAGGCCGGAAGTCTGCGGTTCATCGAGGCCAAAACGGCGACGAACCCGGAACTCCGAAGGCGAGAGGCCGTGGTGCCGCCGGAAAGCCTTGGCGAACTGGGCAGGCTGGCGGTAGCCGACTTGGAACGCGACGCTTCGCACCGAATACCGGGGATCGGTGAGGAGCTCGGCGGCGCGGTCCATGCGGACGGCGGTCAGCACGTCGCGGAACGTGGTCTCACCCACTTCGGCGAAGGCGCGCTGCAGCTGCCGACGAGACGATGCGATCTTGACCGCGATGTCGTCGAGGGTGAGCGTCGAGGCGTAATCGGCTTCGATGACCGAGACCGCCTCTCGGTAGAGGGCGGTGCGGCTGGCGATGGTTGAGGCGCGATGCTCTGTCATGGGTACCTCGACTGGGGGTCTCGGTGGGGTGTACGTCGCGTGGGTGGGCGATCGTGGTCGGTGCAATCGAGGTGGGGTTCCCGGTGGACACTCCGGGCTCGAATGCGCCTAGCCTCATCAGAGGCAGATCCTGGCGCGTGTGTGCTTGCAATAGCAACTATAGCGCCTAGTTCGTTGCGTAAGCAAGCAAGTGGTTCAACAAGCCTGCTTTTGCGCTCCGAGCCGATGGTCACCCCCGGTCGCTGGCGGAGGGCAACGCGGCGCATGTCCAACCATAGCCCGGTTGTGCGACAGCGCACGCCAGTGGGCCCGTCGAGGGTGGACATTGTGACGATTGATGCGATATGGTCGACGGGCTGGGTCGTCGACCCAGCGACGGGGTGGACGTCGCATCTGCGGCGCTTTCAGGGCATGCCGCTCGCCCCGTTCGATCCTCTGGGAGAGCAGCACAGCGATGGTTAGCGAAGCGATGTCGGCGGTGGTCCTCACCGTCGGGCCGGGGCACACCTTGCGAGAGGCCGCCGAGAAGATGGCTGAGCGTGGTGTCGGTTCGGCCGTTATCAACGACCCCGACGGCATGGGTCCGGGCATCGTGGCGGAGCGCGACATCGTCAAGGCTGTCGCCGCCGGCCTCGATCTCGACAAAGAGGTCGTCGCGAACCACATGGCACGTGATACCGCCATCGCCGTCCCGAGCTGGCCGCTCGAGCAGGCCGCGCAGATGATGCTCCGCGGGCGTTGCCGGCACCTCGTGGTGGTCGACGGCTACGACGTCGTCGGCGTCGTGTCGATCCGAGACATCGTGGCGGCGTGGGAGCCGATTGCGATGCAGATGCACCGCAAGACCGCTGGAGCCAGCGCCTAGCCTGGCCGCTTTACGGCCAACCTTCGGCTCGCCGGCGCACTTCGGGGTCCACCAGCTCTCGGTGGACGACCCGCGCGCTCGGCTCGATCGGCGAGGGTGGCAGCCTGCCCGGCATCGACGGGGCAGAAACGACAACGGGCACCGCGAATGCGATGCCCGTGCGGGGTGCAGCCGAGGGCGGCTGCGAGGTTGGCGCCTGCGGGTGCCGCGGTGCTTAGTGCTCGGCGGCCGGTTCGCTCTTGGCGACGTCGACCGGAACAGGCTCGGCGTGCCCGTGGCCATGACCGTGGTCGTCATGACCGTGGTCGTGGTGATCCGGCAGTGCTTTGAACTCGGCGACGGCGTCGCGGATCCAGAGGAAGAGCGTGATCAGCAGGCCGGTCATACCGACGATGAAGACGACCGGTGTAGAGATCGTGACACCGAGGAGGGCGATCGTCGACGTGACCGCCACCATGAGCGGCTGGGCGCTGAGGCCGGGGAGGTGGATCTCCTCGCCGACGGGCGGGAGCTGACGCTCGGTAGCCATTACGGCGTACCTCCGACGTAGATGACCGAGGCGACGAACCCTGCGCCGGTCATCACCAGCGCGACGAGCGACGAGATGAGCGTGACCCGGAAGTTGCTTCTGACGAGTTGCTTATCCATTGGCTGACCAGTCTAACGATCGAGGTTGAGGGCGAAGGCCCGGCGTGCAGAGACGCCGGGAAAGGGGGTGCTCAGAACCGCGCTAGAGGCGCAGGTCGCAGACCATCCCGCCGAAGAGCAGGGCGAGGTAGAGCAGGCTGAAGAGGTAGACGCGCAGCGCGAGCTGGCGGCTGGGATGCCGGCGCAGGAGCTCCGCGCCGATCAGGAAGACGGCGCCGAGGGTCAATGCCGTCGACAGGTACCGGCCGCCCATGTCTTCGGTGAAGAACGGGACGAGCGAGCTGAGGACCAGCACCACGGTGCTGATCGAGATCCACCGGCGGGTGGCGTCTTCGCCGCGGACGACGGGCAGCATCGGCACACCGACCTTGGCGTACTCGTCCTTCATCAGGAGCGACAGCGCCCAGAAGTGGGGAGGCGTCCAAAGGAAGACGATGGCGAACAGCGCAACCGACGTGACGGTGATGTTGCCCTGCACGGCCGACCAGCCGGCCATGGCGGGGAAGGCGCCGGCGGCGCCGCCCCAGACGATGTTCTGGGGCGTGGTCCGCTTGAGCCACATCGTGTAGACGAAGACGTACCAGACGAATCCCGCCAGCGAGAGCAGCGCGGTGAGCCAGTTGACCGTGAGACCGAGCAGCAGCATGCTCGCAACGAGCAGGAAGCCGCCCCAGCCGAGCGCCACGGCCGGCGAGACGCGGCCCGAGGGGATCGGACGGTCGGCGGTGCGGCCCATCTGGATGTCGATGTCGCGGTCGTACCAGTGGTTGACGGCGCCGGCGGCACCGGCGCACATGTAGCCACCGAGGACCGTGAGCACGACCAGCCCGACGGACGGCATGCCGGCCACGTACATCGACGTGACGGTCGTCAGCAGCAGCAGGCTCTGGACCTTCGGCTTCGTGAGCTCGAAGAGGTCCAGGGCCAGCTGGATGCTCCGCGGCTTCTCAGCCGCGGCGACGGTGACGGACGTTGCGCCCACGTGGGTCAGTGTGCGGCCGGGGCCGGAGCGGCCTCAGCGGTGCCGGTCTGCGAGCGGCTCGCGACTTCCTGGCGGATGTCCTTGAGCGGCTCGACCGAGCGGACGGTCGGCACGACGTCGAAGTTGTTCGCCGGGGGCGGCGACGGGATGAACCACTCGAGGGTGTTGCCACGCCACGGGTCGGGACCGGCGATCGCGCCGTTCTTGAGCGAGCGGTAGCCGTTGATCATCGAGAGCAGGAGGCCGACGCCAAGGATGAAGGAGCCGATCGTGGAGATCAGGTTCCAGGTGCCCCAGTTGCCGATGTCGCCGTACTCGTAGATGCGGCGCGGCATGCCGTCGAGCCCAAGCGAGTGCTGGATCAGGAAGGTGATGTTGAAGCCGATGAACATCAGCCAGAAGGACCACTTGCCCAGGCGCTCGCTCATCATGCGGCCCGTCATCTTCGGGTACCAGTAGTAGAGGCCCGCGGTGATCGAGAACATCGCGCCGCCGACGAGGACGTAGTGGAAGTGCGCGACCACAAAGTACGAGTCGTGCAGCTGCCAGTCGATCGGGAAGGTCGCGAGGACGATGCCCGAGATGCCGCCGATGAGGAACATCGACAGGAAGCCGACGGAGAACAGCAGCGGCGTCTTGAACTCGATCGCGCCCTGGTAGAGCGTGAAGATCCAGTTGAAGATCTTGACGCCGGTCGGGACGCCGATCAGGAAAGACCCGATCATGAAGAACACCAGCACGGCCGTCGGGCTCGGCGTGGTGAACATGTGGTGGGCCCACACGAGGGTGCCGAGGAAGGCGATCGAGGCCGTAGCGGCTGCGACGGCCTTGTAGCCGAAGATCGGCTTACGCGAGAAGACCGGCAGGACCTCCGAGATGATCCCGAAGCCCGGGATGATCATGATGTAGACCTCGGGGTGCCCGAAGAACCAGAAGAGGTGCTGCCACAGCATCGGGTCGCCGCCACCGGCGACGTCGTAGAAGTGGGTGCCGAAGTGGCGGTCGGTCAGCAGGAGCGTCGCGCCGACGGCGATGACCGGCAGGGCGATGATCAGCATCACCGAGTAGATCAGGATCGTCCAGACGAAGATCGGCATGCGACCCCAGCCCATGCCCGGTGCGCGCATGTTGGCGATCGTGACCACGAAGTTGACCGCGCCGACGAGCGACGAGATGCCCGTGAGGTGGACGAGGAAGATCCACGCGTCGGTGCCGAAGCCCGGGGTGTAGGCGTCGTCGGAGAGCGGGGCGTAGGTGGTCCACGCGGCCTCCGGGGCGCCGAAGAACAGCGACGAGTAGAAGACGATGCCGCCGGCCATGTAGAACCAGAACGAGAGGCCGTTCAGCTTCGGGAAGGCCATGTCTCGCGCACCGATCTGGAGCGGGGCGAAGTAGTTGCCGAAGCCGGCCATGATCGGAATGACGAACAGGAAGACCATGGTCGTCCCGTGCATCGTGAACATCGCGTTGTACGTCTGGGGATCCAGCAGCGTGTTGTCGGGCGTGCCGAGCTGCAGGCGGATCAGCAGCGCCTCGGTTCCGCCCAGGACGAAGAAGACCAGGGCGGCCACGATGTACATGATCCCGATCTTCTTGTGATCGGTGGTCAGGACCCACGAGCGCCAGCCCGTGTCTTCGCGCTCGACCGAGTGCGCGGTGAGGAGCGGGACAGCCGGAAGCGTCCCGTCGGTGGTCTTGGTGGTGGTCACGTCAGCGGCAGCCATCGTTCAATCTCCGTCCGCTACTTGAGTTCTTCGCCGGCGTCGACCACGGCGCGCTGCACAGCGGCGTCCTTGGCGGACTGGGCGAGTTCGAGTTTCTTTTCCGCCAGCCAAGCCGCGAAGTCCGTGGGGGACAGCGCCTTGACCGAGGCGGTCATGTTCGCGTGGTTGCGGCCGCAGAGCTCTGCGCACTGGCCGCGGAAGGTGGTGCCGGCCTTGTCGGCGGGCATCTTGAACCAGGTCCAGTTGCGGAAGCCGTCGACGGCGTCGAACTTGCCGCCGAGCTCCGGGATCCACCACGAGTGGATGACGTCCTGCGAGGTGATGCTCAAGAGCACCGTCGTCTGCGTCGGCGCGTACATGTCGCGGTACGTGTAGGGGTCGCGCGTGGTGGGATCGCCGTCGTCGTACGTGTAGCGCCAGCCGTACTGGTAGCCCGTGACCTTGATGTGGAGGCCCTGCTTGTTGGGCGGGAGCTTCTGGTTGGTGCCCGGATCCTCGGCGATCGGCTGCACCTTGAAGCCGGCGGCGTCGCTGTTGGGCGGGTTGCGGATCTCACCGAGCTTCGCGAAGGAGACGATCGCGAGGATGATCACGAGAATCGCTGCGCCGCTCGTCCAGCCGATCTCCAGCTTTGTGTTGCCGTGGATCTGCTTCGCCTCGTGGCCGCGGCTCGCCTTGAACTTCCAAAGCGTGTAGAGCAAGAGCCCTTCCGTGAGGAAGAACACGATCAAGCCGACGACCAGCAGGATCACGTAGAGCGAGTGGATCGCATCAGCGTTCGGCGATCCACCGTGCTCGGGAGCGATCCAGTTGGCCGAAGCGGTTTCGGCGAACAGAAGTGTGGCTGTGGCGGCGGCTGCGAGCGGGGCGAGACCCCGGCGCAGGCGGCCGACTGAAGACTTAGCGGGCACGACCGGCGGGATTCTAACTATGAGGCGGTCGGTGTGGATGTTGGCCTCGCGAAGTCGTGCTCCCACGGGGCGTTCTGCGGCGTTCCGGCAGGGCGCTCGCGTGCGCGAGGGCAAGGGCGGGCGGTCGCCACGCGCTCGTGCTCACGTCGGGCGTCCGCTCTAGACTCGCCTCGGAATGCAGCCGTCCGGGCCCATACACGGCAGCGCGACGAGCGACGACGACCTCGACGACGAGCCTGGCTTCGACCTCGGTCGGCGCCAGGTCGTGACGGGACTCGCCGCCGTCACCGTGATCGTCGGCGTCTTGTACGTCGGGCTGCCGCTGCTGCCCGGAATCGAGGAGAGCTTCGGCCGGATCCGCGACGGCGCGCCGCTCTGGCTCGCGGCGTCGTTCGGTTTCGCCGTCCTGTCGTTTGTCGGCTACGTCTTGATGTTTCGCGGCGTGTACCGCACGGGTGGCAACACGCGGATCGATGTCGCAGCCAGCTACCAGATCACCATGGCCGGCCTTGCCGCCACGCGGATCCTCGCTGCCGGCGGCGCTGGCGGGCTCGTGCTCACGGCGTGGGCGCTGCGCCAGGCGGGGATGGACCGGCGAGAGGTGGCCGACCGCACCGTCACGTTCTTGGTGCTCATGTACGTGCCGTACATGCTCGCGATCGTGGTTGGCGGGCTTGGGATGCGGTGGGGGATCTTCCCGGGGCCGCAGACCTGGGGCATCACCGTGCTCCCGGCATTGCTCGGCGCCACGGTGATCGCGGTGGCGATCGTCGCCGCACTCGTGCCCAGCGACCTCGAGCGACGGATCCAGCACTGGGGTGAGCACGGCGGCCGCCGCGGCAAGATCGCGCATCGCCTGGCCAATCTGCCGGCCTCTGCGTCGACCGGGGTCCGCGGCGCGTGGTCGCACGTGCGGCGCGGCGACTGGGTCACCTTCGGCGCGTTCATCTACTGGGGCGCACAGGTCGCATCGCTCTGGGCGGCGTTCCAGGCATTCGGGGCCTCCCCGCCGCTCGCCGTCGTCACGCTCGGGTTCTTCATCGGCATGCTCGGCAACCTGCTGCCGCTTCCAGGCGGGGTGGGTGGCGTCGACGGCGGAATGATTGGCGCGCTCGCGGCACTCGGCGCGGGCTCCGGTCAGGGCGGCGTGATCCTGGCTGCGGTGCTCACTTACCGGGTCTTCGCGTTCTGGCTGCCCACGATCCCGGGCTTCATCGCCTACCTTCAGCTCCGGCGCACCGTCGCCCGGTGGAAAGAAGAACGGCGGGCAGAGCGCCCGCCGGTCACTGACGCCGATGCCGATGCCGAGGCCGCGTCCGAGGCAGCGTCCGCAGCCTGAGCGCGCAGGGCGCGGGGCTCTCGCGCGTGGCTCACGCACGCACGCTCCGGGCGTACTAACGTCATTGGCATGAGCGAGCAAACCCACAACGTGGTCATCGTCGGGTCCGGCCCGGCTGGCTACACCGCAGCCCTGTACACCGCCCGAGCCAACCTCGAGCCCGTGGTGATCGAGGGCTTCCTGTGGGGCGGCCTGCTGCAGCAGACGACCGACGTCGAGAACTTCCCCGGCTTCCCGGAGGGCATCATGGGCCCGGCGCTCATGCAGAACATGCGCGACCAGGCCGAGCGGTTCGGCGCGAAGCTCGTCAGCGACCTGGCGACGGAGATCAAACTCGCCGACGAGCCTGGCGGCATTCACGAGGTGCACGTGGGCGACGACGTCTACCGCACCCGCGCGGTGGTGCTGGCGATGGGCGCGGAGCACAAGAAGCTCGGCGTGCCCGGCGAGGAGGAGCTCGGCGGCCGCGGCGTCTCGTACTGCGCCACGTGCGACGCTGCGTTCTTCAAGGAGCTGCCGACGCTGATCGTCGGCGGCGGCGATTCGGCGATGGAAGAGGCGATCTTCCTCGCGAAGTTCTCGTCAAAGGTCGTGATCGTGAACCGCCGCGACGAGTTCCGCGCGTCGAAGATCATGCTCGAGCGCGCCCGCGAGGTGGAGAACATCGAGTTCCTCACGCCGTACGTGACCGATCACTTCGCGCCCGGCGACAACGGCGCGCTCGACGTCGCGCACCTCAAGCACGCGGAGACGGGTGAGGCCAAGGAGATCACGGTGAAGGGCGCCTTCATCGCGATCGGCCACGAGCCGCAGAGCCAGCTGGTCGCCGACCACCTGGCGACCGACGAGGAGGGCTACGTCGTGGTCGAGGGGCGCACCACGCGCACCGCGCGGCCGGGCGTCTTCGCTGCCGGCGACCTGATCGACCCGAGCTACCGCCAGGCCATCACGGCCGCCGGGTCGGGCTGCCAGGCTGCGATCGACGCCGAGCGCTACCTGCGCGACACGCCTGCGCGCGACGAAGAGCAGCACTCGGTCCAGGCCGCTTAGCGCCTCGCTGCACCGCGAGCCTGCCCCGGGCTGCCTCGGAGCAGGCTCGCGCGGCAGCGCGGCTGGCCGTAACGTCGACGCAGCGACCGACGGGCAGGGGGCTCCAGATCGTGCATTCGCTCCAGGAGAACGCCAACTGTTTGCTGGCCCATGCCACGTTTCGCGTGGTCGGCGACCGCCTCGAACCCGACGACGTGACGCGGGCGCTTGGTCTGCAGCCGTCGCAGGCGCTCCGCAGCGGGCAGCTCGTGCCGACGCCGTCGCAGATCCGCCGGCAGGAGCTGGGCGTGTGGCTGCTCAAGAGCGAGGGGCACATCGCGTCGACGAGCCTCGAACGGCACCTGAACTACCTGCTCGACCTGATCGAGCCTGGAGCAGCCGCGCTCCGCGAGCTCCAGGCGTCGCAGGGCGTCACGGCCGACTTCTTCTGCTTCTGGATGTCGGCGACGGGCCACGGCGGGCCGGTCTTCTCGGCAGAGGTGCTGCAGCGCGTGGCGCTTGTCGGCGCTGAGCTCGGGATCGACTTCTACGGAGGCGTCGAGGACGAGGCGCCTGATCATCACACGCCGCCGCGCGCCAGGCTGCAGGTCGTGCGTCCTCCCGACGGGGCTGCCTGACGCGCCGCGCGGCGCGCAGCCAAAATTAGGGTGCCCTAATATTGGTTCGGATGCGCTCGACCTCCGTTCTGCTGCTGTCTGCGACCCTCGGGTTGGCCGGTGTGCCGGCAGCTGCCCGAGCGCACCAGGCGTTCACCGTCGAGCGGGTTCCGGTCTCGCATCTGAGCGGGGGCGACGTCGTCATCGACGATCGGCGCGGGCTCGCGCTCGTCGCCGATCGCTACGCGGCTGCGAACCCGCCGCCGCAGCCGTCGGTGAGTGTGGTCGACGTCCGTCGGCAGCGTCAGGTCGGCTCGATCTCGTTGGCCGCCGCCGCACCGGTCGACATCGGCGGCGTGCTCGTGCCGCACGTGCCATCCGGACTCGACGCCGACGTACGCCGCGGACTCGTCGTCACTACGAACAGCGCGGCCGGCAGCGTCGCCGTCATGGGCGTGCGCGGCGCAGCAGCGGATCCGCGCGACTTCGTGCGCGTGGGCGCGCACCCGTACGGCGTCGCGGTCGACGAGGCGCGCGGGCTGGCCTACGTCTCGTCGTACGGCGAGCACCGGATCGACGTGGTCGACGTGCGTCGCCGCGAGGTCGTCGACGCCATCGGCGGCGTGCGCGCGCCTACCCGCCTCGCGCTCGACGCGCGCCGTGGCCGGCTCTACGTCGGCAACGCCGACCGGTCAACCGACGCCCGCCACGAGATGGCCGTGATCGACACGCGGCGCCGGATCGTGCTGGGCGCCGTGGCGGTCGACGCCAATAGCCGTCCGGCAGTCGACGAGGCCTCCGGCGCCGTGTACGCGGCGAGCTTCGCGACTGGGCGAGTCGTACGGTTCGCGCCGGGCGCTGCGCTCACGCCGCGTGCAGCCGTCGAGACCGCGACGACGCCGCACGGGCTCGGCGTCGACCCGCGTCGCCGGTTGCTCTATGCGCCGAACCTGCAGGCCGGCACCGTCACCGTGCTTGACGCCGCGACGCTCGCAGTACGCGCCACGTTGTCGGTGCCAGGCGTTCCGCTGGGGGTCGACGTCGACGCACGCAGCGGCCGCGCATGGATCAGCTTGCACGACGCCTCGGCGCTCGCCGTGAT
>JAEZDB010000464.1 GCA_023429855.1 Actinomycetes bacterium | reverse complement strand
CGCGAGCGTCGACCGCTTCGGGAAGAGCGCGCCAGTGCCGACCTTGTCGGCGGCGGTCCGCAGCTTCGTCCAAAGTTTCGGGTCCGAGTTCGACTCGCGCGGAAGGTGCAGCCCGCGGCGCTCGGCGATGTAGTCGAGCAGGATCATCGCTTGCGGCTTTGGCGTGCGCTCGGCTTCGACCTTGGAGCCACGCAGCCCGACCTCCTCAAACGGCTGGTCCTCGGCACCGGCCGGTTCCTCTTCCCCGTCGAACAGCACAAACCGAATGGGCGGCGCGAGCGGTCCGCGATCGGTCTTGCTCAGCACGCGTGCGAGTTCGACGACCGCCGCCGTTCCGGCCGCGCCGTCGTTGGCGCCCACATGGCCGGGGACCGTCGCCTCCGTGTCGTAGTGCGCGCCGACGACGATCGGATCGCCCTTCCCTGGGAGGGTGCCGACGATGTTGCGCAGCCCGCCGGGGACGTCTTCGAACGTGCCGTTCGGCAGACGCCGCACCAGATCCTCGCCAAGCCGGCGCGAGGCGTCGGATCCGGCGGGGCGCGGCCCGTAGACGTTGACCTGGCGCGCGAGCAGCTTGAACGCGCGGCGGCCGTCGAACCGGTCGACCTTGGCCTTGGGTGCAAGCGAGTCGGCGGGGCCCGTCTTCGCCTCCTTCGCCATGCCCGGCACGGGCCGTCCGATCGCGACCCAGGTAAGCAGGGCGCCGCCGATGACGAACTGCGCGATCAGGACGATCACGAGCACGCGGTAGGAGAGCTTGGCGGGCTCGTCCTCCAGGTCGCTGCCGGGCGCGGTCATCCGTTCAGCGTCGCACATCGACGTCGACGGCAAGCCGAATCGGCCGCAGTTCGCGAGGTCCGGGGTCGATCATCTAGGATCGCGGCGTGGCGCAGCAGCACCTGGACCAGCTCAGCGGGACCGACGCAGGTTTCCTGCACCAGGAGGACGACGCCGCGCTGATGCACATCGGTGCGATCGCCGTCTGCGAGGGCCCGCCACCTGAGCTTGCCGACGTGCTCGATTCGGTCCGCATGCGGATCCACCTGGTCCCGCGCTACCGCCAGCGGCTGCACTACCCGCCGCGCGAGTCGGGCCGCCCGTACTGGATCGACGACGAGTCGTTCGACATCGAGGACCACATCCGCCACACGGCGCTCCCGTCGCCGGGGAGCGAGGAGGAGCTGATGAAGCTCGCTGCGCGGATCTTCTCCCAGCGCCTCGATCGCGGCCGCCCGCTGTGGGAGCTGTGGATCGTCGAGGGCCTCGAAGACAACCGCTTCGCGCTCATCTCCAAGACGCACCACGCGCTGATCGACGGCATCTCCGGCGTCGACCTCGCCACGGTCCTTTGCACGCTCGGGCCCGAGATGCCCGAGGAGCCCGACCTCAAGCCGTGGAGCCCGCAGCCCACGCCGAGCGGCGTCGACCTGCTCGGCCGGTCGCTCCAGGGCACCGCGCGCGACCTGATCGGTGCCGCCACCACGGCGCTGCAGGCGGTGTCGCAGCCCGAGCAGGCTGCCCGCAAGGTGCGCGAGGCGGCGCGTGGCGTCGGCTCGATCGCTTGGGCGTCACTCGCCCCCGCCCCGTCGTCGCCGCTCAACCAGCTCGCCGGGCCGCACCGCCGCTACCGCGGCGTGCGCACGCAGCTCACCGACCTACGGCTCGTCAAGAACACCTTCGGCGGCTCGATCAACGACGTCGTCGTCACGATCGTCACCGGCGCGCTGCGCAAATGGCTCGTGTCGCGTGGCGTTCGCACCGAAGGGCTCGAGCTCCGCGCCCTGGTTCCGGTGTCGGTGCGTGCGGATGCCGAGCGTGGCGAGTTCGGCAACAAACTCGCCGTGATGCAGGGGCCGCTACCGGTCTACGTCGACGATGCCCTCGACCGCTACCTGATCGTGCGTCAGGCGATGGACGAGCTCAAGGCGTCGGGCCAGGCGCTCGGTGCCGGCGTGCTGGCCAGCGTGCAGAACTTGGCGCCGCCGACGCTGCTCGCGCAAGCGTCGCGGCTGCAGTTCTCGACGCACTTCTTCAACCTGCTGGTGACGAACGTGCCGGGGCCGCAGCTGCCGCTCTACATGGTCGGCCGCAAGCTGCTCGACATCTTCCCCATCGCGTTCCTGCCGAACGGCCATGGGCTCTCGGTCGCGGTGTTCTCGTATGACGGCGGGCTCGACTTCGGCCTGCTGGCCGACTTCGACACGATCCCCGACATCGACGTCATCTCCGACGGCATCACCGAGTCGCTGGCGGAGCTGGTGCGACTGGCGCACGAGCACCAGGGGTCCGACGCGCCGAACGCGTGAGTTCGTTCCGGACGAGCCTCGGGCAGGAGTTCGCGATCGAGCGGCACCTGCCCAACATCGGCTGGAAGCCGAAGTTCCGCGGCAAAGACGTCAGCGACCTCGGCGACTACGGCGACATCGGCGGCGGTGACGACTTCGGGATCTTTGCCGTCATCGGCCTGATCCTGCTGGCGATCATCCTCGTGGTGCTGATCCTGCCGCTGCTGCTGTTCGTCGCCGAACTCGCGCTGGTGCTGGCCTTGATCGTCCCGCTGACGATCTTTGCGCTGGTCGTCGGCATCAAGCAGCACACCGTGCTACTCCGCGACAAGGCCTCAGGCCGCGTCGTCGATCAGCGCAGCGTCCACGGCGTGGTCGGCACGTTCCGCGCGGGCCGCGCGTTCAAGGCCGCAGCCAACGCCGGCGCATACCAGCGCTGACCGCTCAGGGTCAGCGCCTGCAGCGGACTAGTAGCCCAGGGCGAACTTCGCGTCCTCCGACATGCGGTCCGGGGTCCACGGCGGGGTGAAGACGAGGTTGGTCGCGACGGTGTCGATGCCGTCGAGTTCGGTCGCGAACTCTTCGATCTGCTCGGCGACCTGGGGGCCGATCGGGCAGCCGGGCGACGTGAGCGAGAAGGTCACGTTGCAGTGGGTGCCTTCGACTTCGATGCCGTAGATGAGGCCCAGCTCTACGAAATCGAGCCCGAGTTCGGGGTCGATGACGTTGGTGAGGGCTTCTTCGACTTCGTCCACGGTCGCCATGAGGTTCAGGGTACTGGGTTGGCCGCTCGGGCCCTGGTGCGGCGCGGCTGACCGTGGTCGTTCTCGGCTTCTTGATCTGGACGTGACATGGTGGGTCGTAGTGTTGCCGTGAACGCGCGTTGCGCGAGCGGCATCAGACGACCGAAGGATCCAGATGGACTTCAAGAAGATTCGTAAGCAGGCCGAGGCGGCCGTCGAGAAGCGTGGCGGCACGGCGTCGCTGAAGGGCGACTTCGAGGAGATCAAGGCGATCGCCACGAGCAAAGGCCCGGCGTCGCAGAAGGTGAAGGCCGCAGCCAACGCCCTCAAGAACCCGGGCGCAGCCGCCGGCGGCGCTAAGGCCCCCCGCCAGCGCGGCCGCTAGCTGGCGGACTCTCGCTTGCATCTTTCGTCCGCGCGGATCCAGCCCGGCCTGAAAGCCTCAACCGGCTCCGCGCGAACGAAACCTGCGGCGCGATAGCCGCGCCAGCGGCTAGTTGTCGCTACCGATCCTGTCCCAGACGTAGAGCTCGAGGGACTCGTTGACGAGTTCTTCGGCGCGGCGACGTGAGAGCGCGGGCAGGACGGTGCTGAGGGCCTGTTCTTCGGAGATGCCCGATTCGAACGCTTCTTCGCCGCGGAAGCCGGCGGCGAGTTTGAGCGCTTCGCGGCGGTTTTCGCCGAGGGTCGGGAAGACGCGGAGCAGGAAGTCGCGGCTGGGGATCGGCTGACCGATCTCAAGCGACGCGTGCCAGGCGGCCAGCATCGACAGGTCGGCGTCGTCGAGGTCTTGGACGGCGCGCGCGTAGTGGCTGGCGAGCTGCTCTTCGGGGATGTCGTCGACCCACGCGCGGATGAGCTCGCCGAGGAGCTGCCGGCGCGCTTCGCGGCCCACTGACTCGAGGATCACGCGGATCGCGTCGTGGGGTTCGATGAAGCAGAGGGGCATGTGTTCGGGTCGATTCAGGTGGCCTGAGGGTGCTCACACCGTAGGCGTCCGGTCGGACGGATCGGAGCGGTGCGGGAAGGGTTTTGGGGTGCGGTGTCGGAAAGCCCTGGTCAGGGCCCGAACTCGTCGCTGACGCTGCTCGATGACGGCGCGGATGCGGAGGGTGCGTCGGTGGCGACGTCGACGCTGGCGTCGCTCGGTGCGTCGGTGACCGGGACCTCGGCGGGTGCGGTTGGGGCGCTGGCTACCGTGCCGTTGCCAGAGCTGCGTGCGGCCCTGGCGGAGGAGCCGTCGAACGGCGTGAACTCGCCGCCGGCGGGAGCGAACTCGCCACGCTTGGCTGCGGCGCGGGCGGCCTTCCTGCGAGCAGCCGCGCGGCGCTGCGCTGCCGCTTTGCGTTTGGCGGCGTCGGCGAGGTCGGTGCTGCGCTGCTCGGCGTTGGCGATGGCCGTGGGCAGCGTGACGGTGCTTGCGGCGCTGGCATTGCTGCCCGCTGGTGTCGGTCGGTCGACCGTGAGTCCGGTCTGGAGTGCCTTTGGCGCGGGTTGCTTGTCGAGCTGCTGATCAACGGCGACGCCGCTGCCGGCGAGGGCGAGCGACGACGCTGCGACGAGCCCGAGCTTGGAGCCGACGAGGTGGTCGCCGATCGGTTGCAGGCGACCGGCGACGTGTCCGAGTGGGGCGAGCAGGTAGTCGTGAAGCCAGCCGCCCGACGTCGCGTCGGCGGCGACCACGCCCGTCGGCAACAGCGCCTGCAGTGACGCGTCGGCTTGGCGCTCGGCATGCAGCAGCGACCGGCAGCCGGTGCAGCGGACCAGGTGCGTGCGGACCCTGAGCGCAAGTTTGGGTTTGAGGTCGCCGGCGACGTAGGCCGCGAGCAGGTCGGCGGTTTCGCCGCAGACCGTGCCGCGCTCGACGGCGCGGTAGTGGTCGACGAAAGCACGGCGCCCTTCGGTCACCACGCGGTTGACCTTCGTATAGCTCCATCCATAGGCGTCGGCGATTTCGTCGTAGCTGAGTCCTTGGGCGCGGAGGCAGAGCGCTTGGGCCTCGGACTCCTTGAGCGAGGCGAGCGCTTCGCTCGCCCGGCGAGCCAGGTCGATGGAGTTCAGCCGTTCCTCGGTCTGCGCGGCGAGCCGGCCGAGCGCCTCGTCGACGTCGTCGTCGTCAAGGGGGGCGCTGCGGTCGTGGGCGCGGCGGATCGACATCGCCTCGCGGCGCACCACCACGTGCAGCCACGAGACGGCCTTGCCGCGGTCGATCGTGCCGGCGTGGGCGAGCAAGAGCTCCATCGCGCGCTGGTAGGCGTCGTGCGCGTCGTCGGCGCAGGCTGAGTATCGGCCGGCGGTGCGGAGCAGCGCGTCGCTGTGGAGGCGGGCGATGTCGGCGACGAGCGCATGCGCAGCGACGCGTTCGCGGCGCCCGATGGCGCGCCGAGACGGCACCTCCGGGAGGGCATCCGCGTCGGTCGATTCGGCGGTTGGGAGAGACGTTGGGACGACAGTCACTACTTATAAGAGGGTTTGGCGAGGGAAAATTCGCCCCCCTGGGCCGTGAATTGCCTTCACTTGGCACACACAGGCGTGCAACGGTACGCATCGGGTAGGTCAGCTTCAAGTTCCGGTGCAAAGGGGTGACAGCACCGCGTTCTGATGGAAGGGCCGCGCGCCCGGCTTTTCGGCGCTGGGCTCAAGCGATCCGGCCACGATCCGATTCCTGTATCGAGCGCGGCGTCAAGCGGCGCGCGCGATCTCTCTCCCGCTTCAGGACCCCGAATGCACTCCGATACGCCCAGCGGCGGCAGCAGCCCCGACGCCTTCGTTCCCCGAGTCGCCTCCGACCCACTCGCGTTCATCCCTTTGCCGTCCGGTGGCCCGGACGATTCACCCGAGGCGCAGCGCGCCGCTGAACGCGCGGCGATCGAGGCTGCTGGCGGCAGCATCTCCAGCGCGCCTGCTGAGCCCGCGGCCGAGCCGGTGCGCCAGCGCATGCCGTCGTCGGCGTCGCTCGAGGCTGCGGAGCCGTCCGCGCCCGTCGCTCAGGCACCGGTCGCGGC
>JAEZDB010000353.1 GCA_023429855.1 Actinomycetes bacterium | reverse complement strand
AACTTCGCCTGCGGAGCGCCCCGCACCCCGCGCCCCTCAGTGTCGAGGTCGCCGCCCCAGCGCCTAGCGGCATGACGTTTCGCCGGTCCGAGTCGGTACGCGAATCCGCTTTGGTGGAGCGCGATCTGAACGCGGCCCGGGCGATCGGTCGGGGCTACCCGAGGGCGCGGACGGGCTCGTACGGGGCGCCGCCCGGGGCGACCGCGTCGATCACGGGCGCGAGGCGCGCCAGGAGCACGTCGAGGATGCGGGCCGTCGCGCCCCAGACCGCGCGGTCGGGGCCGAGCGGGAAGACGGGCATGTGGACGGTCATGCCGTCGCCGCGCTCAATGGGGTGGACCTGCCGGTTCTCGATCAGGTCGGCGAGTCGCGGCTCGGCGACCTCAGCAACCTCGCTGGCCTGCGCAACCCACGTGGGCGACGCGTCGATGACGCCGACGAACGGGCTGATCGCGTAGCCCGTCTTGTACGTCGTCGTCTCCGGCAAACGGCCGACGATGCGGACGCCGTCGGCGACCACGCCGACCTCCTCGTGGGCTTCGCGCAGCGCCGTCGCCAGCGCATCGGCGTCGCTGGGTTCCGGTCGTCCACCGGGAAAGGAGTACTGGCCGGCGTGGCTATTGAGGCTTGCGGCGCGGAGCGTGAGCAGCACGCGAAGGTCGCCGTCGCCCGTGAGCAGCGGCACGAGGACCGACGCCGGACGATCGCCTTCCATCGGCCGCCAGATATGGAGGTCGTGGTGCTCAGCGCCGTCGAGCAGCGCCGACAGCGTCGCGTCGGACGGGATCGATCCCCGCGCGGTCACGCCTTCGCGCGACGCTCCACGCGCTCGCTGAAGATCGCCTCGCCCTCGAGCGTGCGGTGGATCGGACACTTGGCCGCGATCACCTTGAGCTTGTCGACCTGGTCCTCGGTGAGGTGGTCGGGGAAGCCGAGGATCATCTCGAACTGGGTGAGCGCACCGCGCTCGGCCGGCTGGAAGTCGACCTCGACCTCGAGGTCGTCGAGGTCCCAGCCCTTGCGCTTGGCGTAGAGCTGCATCGTGATCGCGGTGCAGCTCACGAGCGACGCGGCAAGCAGCTCGAGCGGGCTCGGGCCGGTGTGGGTGCCGCCGCGCTCGACGGGCTCGTCAGCGACGAGCTTGTAGTCGCCGACCGTCACGAGGTGACGGAGGCCGCCCTGAGATTTGGATACCGCGCGCATGTGTCACCTGACGATAGCTCGTAGACCGGAACGCGGAGTCACCAAGGGCCGCGGGCGGTTTGGGGAGCAGTCGCGCGGCGAGGCGCCGGCTCGCGTGGGGCGTCGCGCTAGCGGCGGAAGCCGAAGTCGGTGGTGTAGGTCGCGCCGGCAGAAGCGGCCGTCGCGACGGGTGCGCCGCCGACGATCCCGATGCCGATCTCCTTGAAGGTCGGGTCGAGGATGTTGCGCTTGTGGCCGGGGGACTTCATCCACGCATCGACCATCGAAGCGGGGGTGGCGCGGCCGCCGGTGCCCCAGCCGATGTTCTCGCCGAGGGCCCAGGAGCGCGCGCCCTTGGTGTACTTGACCTTCTTCACGCGCGTGCTCAGCGTCGAGCCGCTCGGGGAGACGTGGTCGAAGAAGCGCTTGCTGACCATCTCCTTGGAGAACCGGAAGGCGGCCTTCTCGAGCTTCTTGTGTGCCTTGAGCGGGCCGACACCCGCGTCGGCGCGCTGCTCGTTGAGCAGGCAGAGGGTCGCTTCACGCAGGGCCGACGAGGCAACCGTGCCCGGTGCGGCGTCTGCGTTCGCGCAAGAGGTGGCGGCTGCCGCCGGGCTCGCGCTGGTGAGCCCGGCGGCAAGCGCCATGGCGATGAAAGTTGTGGTCGTCCGTGCCCGCATCTTGGTCTCGCTCGCAACGTGGATGGCATCCGTGCCACCCGATCGGAGTTCGTTGCGTTGATCTCCCCATCGGTGTGGGGCGGGTCGGAAAACAGTCCTGGGGTCTCCGTCTGGACGCTTGGCGACTGGTCCCTCCAACGGGTGTCCATTTGCGGCCGATAGACCCTACGAATGTCCACTACACCCTTTTTTGGTAGTCATCGACGCCGAGTCGCGCGTCGCGCGGGTCTTGGTGTGGGTGCGCCAGAACGGCTGGACAGGCACGAGCGGTTCCTCCTTCTGTCCAGTTTCCGGATCATCGGGGACTTGAGCAATTCCTTGGCCGCTTTTGCGGGCTGGCGCGCAGCGTCCATGTGCGCCGCACCGTTCGGGCGCCGGGCAGGGCGTGCCGCGTCGCAACCTGCAAGCCGCGTACGCTGTGCAAACCGCACGGGGCGTGGCGCAGCTTGGTAGCGCGCCTGTTTTGGGAACAGGAGGTCCTCGGTTCAAATCCGGGCGCCCCGATAAGTCGGTCTGTGAGCCCCCGTAGCTCAGCTGGATAGAGCGGCAGATTTCTACTCTGCGGGTCGGGGGTTCGAATCCCTCCGGGGGTGTGTCGCCGACGCGCGTTCCGCACGTTGGGCGCGGCGGTCGCCGCCCAGCGCCCTTGCGGGCGGCTGCGAACGGCCGTCCAGCCTCGGAACGTCGTCGCCTTACGCTGGAGCGGTGACGACGTCTGCTTCAGCCTCACGCAGCCGCCCAACCGCGCAGCGGCGCGAGCAGCCGCCCGCTTCGACTCCCTGGCATGAGCGCGAGGCGGTCTCAACCGTCCGCGCGCTGATCGCTGACCGCGCCGTGGTCAAGCAGCGGTCCGGCTACCTCGACACGTTGGGCAACGAGACCGTTTCGAAGTCTCGTTCGCAGGCCGTGATGGAGTCGGCACTGCTGCCGACGATCTACGAGCGCGCGTGGCGACCGCTGCTGTTCGGGGCGGCGACGGCCGGGATCTCGGAGGCCGACGAAGCCGACATGATGCGCAGGTTGCTGGGACTCCGGGAAGGCGACCGCGTGCTCGACGTCGGCTGCGGCCCGGGCAACACGCTGCGGCGCCTGGTGCAGACGATCGGGCCGGGCGGCCTCGGCGTGGGCGTCGACGCCGCGCGCGGGATGCTCGAGCGGGCCGTCGCCGACACCGACGCTCCGAATGTGGCCTTCGTTCGGGCTGACGGCGGCCAGCTGCCGTTTCCCGACGGCACCTTCGATGCGGTCTCGTGCTTCGGGACGCTCTACCTCGTCGACCGCCCGTTTGACGTGATCGAAGAGCTCGCGCGCGTCCTTGCGCCCGGCGGCCGCGTCGCGATCCTCACAACCTGCCATCGCGCGCCGTCGCCGCTGCGTCCGCTGATCGACGTCGGGCGCCCGCTCACCGGCTTCCGCTGGTTCGGGCCGGACCAGATCGTCCAGGCCCTCCGCGACGCAGGCCTCCTCGCGGTGCACCGCGAGATCCGCGGGCTGATGCAGTTCGTCGGTGCCATGAAGTCCACGCGCTGACGCTCCGGGTCCAGGCAGATCGCTGACCGTGCCGAGCCTCGCTATCATCCGCTCGGCGCGGTGGGCGTAGCTCAGTTGGTAGAGCTCCTGGTTGTGGTCCAGGCGGTCGCGGGTTCGAGCCCCGTCGCTCACCCCTCACGCATGAAGCCCCGCAGGTGCGGGGCTTCGCTCGTTCTGGGGGCTAGGGCTTCGCTTCCGCTACGGTCCGACGCGATGGCTGAGCAGGTTCCTGCAGTCGGCAACGTGTTGACCGAGATCGAGCGGCGCGAGTGGGGGAGGCTCGAGCGGCTGCTCGACCCCGAGGTCCACTGGACGACGGCGATCGAAGAAGAGCTGCATGGCCCAGCGGCGGTCATCGCGCGGCTGAAAGCCGACCCGCCGCCGGCAGCGCCAGCGTTTCACGAGGTCCGCGACGGGCTGATCGTGCGCTGGATCGACGTGATGGGCTAATGCGCGAACGACCTGGCGGTTGGACGGCCATTTAAGATTTGGCCGATGCAGTCCTCCTTGGTAGAGCGCGAACGCGAGGTCGACGCGCTCTACGGCCTCGTCGCGCGGACGCGCGCCGGCAACGGCGGGGTCGTGCTGATCGAGGGTGCTCCCGGCGTCGGCAAGACCCGCCTCCTGCGTGAACTGCGGGCGCGCGCCGCCCATCAGGGTCTGCGCGTCGTCAACGCTCGCGGGAGCCGGCTCGAACAGCTGTTTTCGTTTGGCGTCGTGCGGCAGCTCTTCGAGAGCCAACTCGCGTCACCCGAGGGCCGCGCGCTTGCGCTCGCCGGCCCGGCGGCGCCCGCCGAAGCGGCGTTCGGACTGCCTGCCGAACTCAAGCCCGACGAGGAGCCCGCAGCCGACACGTCGTTCACGACGCTGCATGCGCTCTACTGGCTCACGCTCAACCTCGGCGCCGATCAGCCGCTGCTCGTCACGATCGACGATCTGCAGTGGTGCGACCGCGCGTCGCTGCGGTTCCTGGCGTATTTGGCCGGCCGCCTCGACGGGCAGCCCGTGCTGTTCGCGGCCACTGTGCGCACGGGCGACCTCGGGACCGACCCGGCGCTCCTCGCTGAGACCGCGCACGCCCCTGGGGTTGAGTCCGTCCGCCCGGCGCCGCTCACGCCGGCCGCCGTGACCGAGCTCGTGCGTGAACGGCTTGGCGCCGACGCAGAGGAGGGCTTCGCGCAGGCCTGCCATGCGGCGACCGGCGGCAACCCGCTGTTGCTCGGCCAGCTCCTCAGCGCACTCGAGGTCGACGGCGTCGCCCCGGTCGAGGCCAGCGCCGCGCTCGTGCGCGACATCGGGTCGCACGCCGTCGCCCGCACCGTCCTGCTGCGTCTCTCGCGGCTGCCGAGCGCCGCAATCGGCGTCGCCCGCGCCGTCGCGGTCCTCGGTGATGGCGCGGCCCTTTCGGCGGTCGCGGCCCTCGCGGGCTTGGGGCAGGCCGAGGCGGCTGCTGCCGCAGGTGAGCTGGCTCGCGCAGAGATCCTCACGTCGCAGGCTCCGGTCGGGTTCGTGCACCCGCTCGTGCGCGACGCGATCTACGAGCAGCTGTCCGCCACGGAGAAGGAGGTTGAGCACGCCCGCGCCGCCGAGGTGATGATCGCCTCCGGCGCAGACGACGAGCACGTCGCCGCGCACCTGCTCAAGATGGCCTGCGGCGGGCAGGACTGGGTCGTCGACCGGCTCGTTCGCGCCGCCCGCGACGCGTCGCGTCAAGGCGCCCCGGACGGGGCCGTGTCGTACCTGCGGCGCGCGCTCGAGGAGCCGGCGCCAGAGGCCGACCGCCCTGCGCTGCTGCTGGAGCTCGGGCTCGCCGAAGCGCTCACGAGCGGCCCTGACGCCGTCAAGCACCTGCGCGCCGCGCTCGCGACCACCAACGACCCGGATGCCCGGCTCGGCGCGGCCCCGGTGCTCGCGCAGTCGCTGATCTTCACCGGCGAAGTTGAGCAGGCCGCGGACTTTGCACGGCAGGCCGCTGCCGAGCTGCCGGCCGAGCAGGCCGACATGCGCGAGGTCCTCGAGGCGATCGAGCTCGGCACCACGCTGTTCGGTGTGGCCGAACCGCACATGATCGAGCGGCTGCAGGCCTACCGCACCCGCGCGTTCGGACCAGGCCCCGGCGCCAAGATGCTCGCGGCGCTCACCGCTTGGGAGTGGGCCCTCACCGGCGGGGCGGCCGACGCATGCGTGGCACTTGCCCGAGAGGCGCTCGCCGACGACACGATGGTCGCGGCCGACAACGGCTTCCTCACGGTGCCCGCGATCGGCGTCCTGTTCATGGCCGACCTCCCGGAGGCATCAGACCACTGGGACCGCCTACTCGCCGAGTCGCATCGCTGCGGCTCGCTCTTTGCGATCTCGTGCGTACACCTGTGGAACGGCATCACGCTGCTGCGCCGAGGCGAGCTCGCTGAGGCCGAGCAGCTCCTTCGTACCGGGCGCAGCGAGCTTGCACTCTGGGGCGAACTGCCCGTCGACGGTGCGTACTTCACCTCGACGATCGCTCTCACGCGGCTCGAGCAAGGCGACATCGCCGGTGCTCGGCGCGAGCTCGGCGCCCGACCGGACCAGCGGTACGACCGCCACGACGCCGGACACCTCTGGATGCGCACCGAGGTCGAGCTCCTGCTGGCCGAAGGTCGCGCGGAGGAAGCCCTCGCGCGCACGGAACACTTCGGCGCGTCGGTCGGGCGGGTCACCAACCCGGCGTGGGCGCCATGGCGGTCGCTGCGGGCGATCGCGCTCGACCACCTGGGCCGCACGGAGGAAGCGATCGCGCTCGCCGACGAAGAGCTCGAGCACGCACGCGCGTGGGGCTCGCCGCGCACCGTCGGGCGCAGCCTCGCCATCGCCGGCACGCTGCGCCGTGACGACGGCCTGGCACTGCTCGAAGAGTCCGTCGAACTACTGCGCACCTCAGGCGCGCAGCTCGAACTTGCCAAGGCGCTTGCGGCACTCGGTTCGCTGCGCCGGCGGATGCGGCAGCCGACCGAGGCGCGAGCGCCACTCCAAGCCGCGCTGCAGCTGGCCGAGCGCCTTGGCGCCGACGGCCTCGCGACGCAAGCGCGCACCGAGCTGCACGCCACCGGCAGCCGACCCAAACCGACGGCGCTGGCCGGCTCCGACTCGCTGACCGCCAGCGAGAAGCGCGTCGCGGCCCTCGCGGCCGAGGGTCTCACGAACCGCGACATCGCACAGCGGCTGTTCGTGACCCCGAAGACGGTGGAAGTGCACCTGAGTGCCTCATATCGCAAGCTCGGGATCAGCTCGCGTCACGATTTGGCGAGAACTTTGGCTACGGCGTAAATTGCGACGCCACGGGGGTTTTTGCGACACACCGTGGCTCAGAGCGTCCGACTGGATACGACACCTGCCCACGATCGCTGCGAGGCGGTGTACGTTGTGGCCGCGCGCCAGCCTCGGTCTCCAACGGCAGCGCTTTCTACGTATGGCTACACCGTTCATGGGCGAGCTCAAACTGATGAGCTTCAACTTCGCGCCGCAAGGCTGGGCACAGTGCAACGGGCAACTGCTGCCCATCAACCAGAACCAGGCGCTGTTCTCGCTCCTGGGCACGACGTACGGCGGCAACGGGCAGACCAACTTTGCGCTGCCCGATCTGCGCGGCCGCACGCCGCAGCACGTCGGCGCCGGCTTCACGCAGGGCCAACTGTCCGGGCAGGAGTTCCACACGATCACCCAGAGCGAGATGCCGGCTCACAACCACCTCGTTCGCGCGTCGACCAAGCTCGGCGATCAAGCTGCGATCAGCCTGCCGGCTGGAGCCAACAACCTCTACGCGCCGGCCTCCGACCTCGTGTCGCTGCAGCCCGGCACGATTCCGAACGTCGGCGGCAGCCAGGCGCATGAGAACCGCCCGCCCTTCCTGGTCCTGATGTGGTGCATTGCACTCCAGGGCATCTTCCCGAGCCAGAACTAACGCCATGGGTCAACCTTACGTCGGTGAAATCCGCATGTTCGCGGGGAACTTCGAGCCTGCTGGCTGGTACTTCTGCGACGGCCGCCTGCTTCCGATCTCCGAGAACGAAACGCTCTTCCAGCTGATCGGCACCACCTACGGCGGCGACGGCCAAGAGACGTTCGGGCTGCCCGACCTCCGCGGCCGGATCCCGGTGCACCAAGGCCAGGGGCCGGGCATCGCGCAGAGCTACCAGATGGGCGAGATGGCGGGCGTCGAATCGGTGACCCTCACGACCCAGCAGATCCCCGCGCATAACCACGCGTTCTTCGCGTCGACGGCGCTCGGCACGCAGATCAACGCCGACGGCCAGGTGCTCGCGAACCCGACCGACATCAAGCCCTACCTGCGCGACTCGCCGTCGTCACCGTTCCCGGCCAACATGCTCGAGCCGATCGGCGGCAGCCAGCCGCACGACAACCTTCCGCCAACGCTGGTGATCAACTACATCATCAGCCTCTATGGAGTGTTCCCGCACCAATGACCGATCCGTTCGTCGCAGAGATCCGGACCTTCGGGTTCAACTTCGCCCCAACGGGATGGGCGCAGTGCAATGGGGCCCTCCTGCCGATCTCGCAGAACACGGCGCTCTTCTCCCTGCTCGGCACGATGTATGGGGGCAACGGCAAGTCCAACTTCGCGCTGCCGGACCTGCAGGGCATGTCGCCGGTGTCCTCCGGACAGGGCAACGGCCTCAGCGACCGCTTCGTCGGCGAGCAGTACGGCTCCCCGTCAGTGACGCTCCTCCAGTCCGAGATCCCGGCGCACACGCACGTGGCGCAGGGCGGCCTCGACCCCGCTGAGCTGGCCGCGCCAGGGAACGACCGCATCCTGACCCGCGCTCAGCCAGGCTTGCCCTACCAGTCCGACACCGCGGGCAGCATCACCCACCTCAGTCCGAACACGACGTCGATCACGGGCGGCAGCCTGCCGCACAACAACCTGCCGCCGTTGCTGACGCTGAACTACTGCATCGCGATGCAGGGCGTGTTCCCGCCGCGCTGGTGAGCGACGCTCTCCGCGCGCCGGCGGGCGTCGTCGCGCTGCGGCCGGCGACGCCCGACGACGCGCCGTTCCTCGCGGCGGTCTATGCGAGCACGCGCGAGCAAGAGCTCGCGCAGATGCCGTTCACCGCCGAGCAGAAGGCCGCGTTCGTCGCGCAGCAGTTCGACGCGCAGACCCGGCACTACGCGCAGTACCGCAACACGACCTTTGATGTCGTCGAAGTGGGCGGCGTCGGCCGGGGGCGGCTCATCGTGGGGCGCTGGGCCGACCAGGTGCGGATCGTCGACATCGCGCTGCTCCCCGAAGCTCGCGGCGTCGGCGTCGGCGGTCGGCTGATCGCCGCGGTGATCGCCGAGGCCGAGGCGCAGGGCCTCCCGACCACCATCTACGTCGAGCGGTTCAACCCGGCCCAGCGGCTCTACGCCCGCCTCGGCTTCGAGCTCGCGCAGGAAGACGACGGCGGGGTCTACCTCTTTCTCGAGCGCCGGCCTGCGGGTCGGCCGGACGCTCCACGCGCTCAGGCGAACACGGCCTCGTAATGCATCGCGTCGGCGGTCCGTGCGACCGGGACGATGAACAGATCGACGTCGCCCTGCGCTGGGTGTGAAGCGGCGAAGGTGGCCTGGGTGAGCTCGGGCTGCAGCGGCCCGGCAAACAGGACGGAGAAGGGACGCGGATCGCCTTTGACCTTCGTCTCGATCACGCGCAGCTCCACGGACGCGTCGCTGCTGATGCGGAAACGCCAGGGGGCGGATGACTCCGGATCGAAGTCGGCGGCGGTGAGCGTGGCAGACATCAGCCCAGCTTGACGGACCGGCGCACCGTCGTCACAGCACCGTCGCGGGTGGTCAGCCGGATGACGAGCCGGTAACGCCCGCGGCGCAGCGCCTTGGAGCTCGTGAGGCGCAGGTGCAGGCCGTGCGGGGTGCGCTGCTGCGCCGAGGCCCGCGCGACGGCTGCCCTGCCGCTCAGCAAGCTGACGCGGACAGAGACGACGTCGCGGGTATGGGCGAGCGACAACACGGCGGTGGCGCGGCGAGCGCCGGCACCCCGGCGCAGCTTGGCCGAGAC
>JAEZDB010000315.1 GCA_023429855.1 Actinomycetes bacterium | reverse complement strand
CACCTGCGGTGCGGCCCCCGGGAAGGCAAGCGAGAGACCTCAAGGGTCAGTTTTCCGGCCAGCAGGTTGCAACGACGTTGCATCCGGGGGTGGCGATGCGTCAGATTGGACCGCATGGGGGAGTGGGTTGCGATCGACGCAACGACGGATCGGCGCGCGCACGCGCTGAGATTGCAGCGCCTCCACGACCAGATGGCGTCGGGCGGCGGCGTTGATCCAGCGGTCCTGCGCCCCGTCGTGCGGCGCTCTTGGGAGCGCTCCACGGCCGCGGGCGTCAACCCGTCGGGCGGCCGAGCGCCGCTGGCGCTCGATGAGGAGCAGCTCCACGCGCGGTTCGCCCACCACCCGCTGGCGCTCGCCGTGCCGATCCTGCGCTCGCTCCTGACCGACGTGGGCGACTCCGACCACCTCGCCGCGATCGCCGACGCCGACGGTTCGCTGCTGTGGCTCGAAGGACGGCATGGGCTGATCGAGCAGGCCAAGGAGGCCGGCATCCACCCAGGCACGAGCTGGGACGAGGCCTACGTCGGGACGAACGGCGTCGGCACCGCCCTGGCCGAACGCCACCCGGTGCAGATCTTCTCCGCCGAGCACTTTGCGACGCCGACCCACGGCCTCACCTGCACCGCCGCGCCGGTGCACGATCCGCTCTCGGGAGACCTGCTCGGCGTCGTCGACGTGACGGGCGGCCTGGCCGGCGCGCACCCGCACACGCTCGCGCTCGTGTCGCTAGCGGCCCGCACCGTCGAGCACGAGCTGCTGCACCGGGCGCAGCGCGCGGCCCAAGCGCTGCTGACGCGGCAGCACGCCCGGCTGTCGGTCCTCGGGTGCGACCGCGGCGTCCTGCGGCTCGGCCGCCAAGAGACGGTGCTGTCGCGGCGCCATACCGAGATGCTGCTCGTCTTGCTGCTGCGGCCCGAGGGCGTGACCGCCGAGCAGCTCGCCCTCGAGGTCTACGGCGAGTTCGGCCGCCCAGGCACGGTCCGAACCGAGATGCACCGGCTGCGCGGGCAACTTGGCGGACTCGTCGGCGAACGCCCGTACCGGCTCCTACGTCCGCTCGACTGTGACGTCGAGTTCATCGAGGCCAAGATCCGCGAGGGCGACGTCGCCGCTGCCGTCGACGGCTACGTCGGGCCGGCCGTGCCGCTGACCCAGGTCCCGCGGCTCGTCGAACTGCGCGATCGGATCGATGACGCCCTCCGCGCGGCCGTCCTGGCCGACGGCGATCCGGCTCTGCTGGAGCGCTGGCTGCGCACGCCCACCGGTCGAGACGACTACGAGGCCTCGCGGGCGCTCATGGCTCGCTTGGACCGCGCCGACCCGCGCCGCGCCGCCGAGCGGTCGCGGCTGCGCCGTCTCGCCCGGCAACGCACGACCTAGCGTCTGCAGGCGCTTCATACCGGTCCCCCTCCGTTGGCGCGCTTGGAGGTCGGACGAACGTCCGACGCACCGGACTGTTGCTCACGCGACGTGGTGGACGGTCGATCCAGTTGCGAACTGGTACTCAGTGGACCAGTCAATCAACGCACATGAAGTCCTTCTCTCTCCGCCGCACCTACGTCGTGCCCACGGTGATCCTGTTGCTGGGGCTCGCGTCGATCGCGCTCCTCGCCACGCTCCAGTCCCGTGCCGAAGCCGCCCGCGACGCCGAGCTGCGCATCGCCCGGGTGACCGCGATCCTGGAGCGGGTCGGCGCTGCTCCGCACACGCTCGCGGGCGCCGAGAGCCCCGACGACGTGGCGCTCACGATCAAGCGCGACCAGGTCGAAATGGACGATGCGATGCGCGGCCTTGCCGCCGGCTCGCCGCCGCCGACGATCGCCCGTGCGCGCGAGGCGATCGAGGCCACGGCGCCGCGGACGGAACTGGTCCTGAAGGCCGCGACGCAGGGCGCGCTGAACTCGGAGGCCGGCCGGAAGGCGACGGCGCGGCAGGTGGCCAGCCAGGGGGAGGCCACGCGGCTGCTCGACGAAGCCGCCGAGGTGTACCGCGCCCGTGCAGACTTCGCTGCGTCGCAGGTGCTCCAGGGAACGGTCCTCACGGTCATCCTGCTGCTCTGCGTCTTCGCGTTCTTCTACATGCGCTCGGTCCAGGAGCATCGCGTCGCCAAGCGCCTCTTCGCCGAGAACGAGGTGCTGCTCGCCGCCAGCCGCGACGAGGCGCTGACCGACGCCCTCACCGGCCTGCACAACCGGCGCGCGCTCGCTGAAGACCTCGAAGCCCAGCTGCCTGGAGCGACCGATGACGAGCGCGTCCTCCTCGCGCTGTTCGACCTCGACGGCTTCAAGAGCTACAACGACACCTTCGGCCATGCCGCAGGCGACGAGCTGCTCCAGCGCCTCGGCCGCAACCTCACGAAGGCGGCCGCCGAGGTTGGCGCGAAGGCCTACCGCCTGGGCGGCGACGAATTCTGCGTCCTCACGCACCTGCCCGTCGGCGCCGCCGGCGACCGGAAGAGCGAGTCGATCCTCGACGCCGCCGTCGAAGCGCTCACCGACGAAGGCGAAGGCTGGACGATCGGTGCGTCGGTCGGCACCGTCTGGGTTCCGGGCGACGCCGTCGACGTCGAAGCGGCGCTCGTGCTTGCCGATGAGCGGATGTACTCCGACAAGGCGACCCGCAAGAACACGAAGGCCACCCTTCGTTCGCTGGCCGACGACTCGGTGCAACGTGCCGAGGAGGGCGACACCATCGGGCGGGTCGCGCAGATGGCGACCGTCATCGCCGAGCACATGCAGCTGCCCACGGAGGAGATCGATGCGATTCGCATCGCCGCCGGCCTCTACGACATCGGCAAGACCGCCATCCCGGACTCGATCCTCACCAAGGAAGGCGAGCTTGACGACGACGAGTGGGCGTTCATCAAAAAGCACACGATCATGTCGGGCCGGCTCGTCTACCAGTCGACCGAGCGCGCACACACCGCGGAGCTCGTGCGCTCCAGCCACGAGCACTTCGACGGCAAGGGCTACCCCGACGGCCTCGCCGGCACGGCGATCCCGCTCGGTGCACGCATCATCGCCGTCTGCGACGCCTTCAACGCCATGACGTCGGAGCGGCCGTTCCGCAAGGCGATGTCGCCGGCCGTCGCACTGCGTGAGCTCGAGAACTGCGCCGGCAGCCAGTTCGACCCCGATGTCGTCGACGCCTTCTTCGCCAGTTCGGCTGAGCGCTCCGGCGCCGTCAAGGGCGGAAGCGCGGCGGCCGTCGACCGCTGACGCGCGAGCCGGGCGACTGGCGCCCGGCGAAGGGTTACGACGTGCGGGCCGCGGAGCCGCCCGAGTACAGCAGGTACCAGAGGCCGACGAGCAGGAGCGCGAGGCCGACGGAGATCACCATGATCTTGTCGAGCATCGTGGGCTCTTCGCCGTCGCCGCGCACGCCGTGGAGCCAGCGGGCACGGTCGTTGATGGCCTCGCCGCGACCGAAGCGCTCCGTGTAGCGGGCGTCGACCCGGGTGAGCAGCTTGCCGATGAGGATCATGGTGACCGGAATGCCGATCAGCACGAGGACGAGCGAGCCCATCGCGGTCTGCGAGACCGCCGAGTTACGACCGGCGAGCCAAAGCCACAGCACGGGCGCGCCGAGCCACATGCCGATGCTCCCGAGGAACATCAGGACGACCAGTGAGTACTGCTGGAGACGACTGCCGGTGTTCACTCCGGGAACTGTAGCGACGGCGGCGTAGCTCTGCGAGCTTGGTCACATTCGCGCCAACGTCCCGCCGGCTCGGGCCTCTGCCACCGCGGTTTTGGCACTCGGACCGCCGCGCGGGGCGCCGCTGCTCTGCGATACTCGCCGCCGTGCAGGTCTCCCGTTCACGCCGGCGCACGGCCCGTTTCGTGGTCGCGCTGACGCTCGCCGTCGCGCTGTCGGCCGCGCTCGTCTACACGACGTTCTCCGTGGCGAGCCCCGAGCGCTTCCCGGCCCAGATCGCCGCCCAGTCCGAGCCCGGCCAGACCTATCGCGTCGGCGGCAACGTCGTCGCCGGCAGCGTCTCGCGGAAAGAGGGCGTGCTGCGGTTCAAGCTCGGCCACCCGGGCACCGGCCACGGCGAGCAGATCTCCGTCGTCTACCACGGCACCGTGCCCGACCCGTTCCGCGAGGGCCGCGACGTGATCATCGACGTCAAACAGGGCCAGGCTGGCGGACCTGCCGAGGCGTTCGTCGGTCAGGGGAACTCGCTTGTGACGAAGTGCCCGTCGAAGTTCAACGGCGAGCCGATGAACCAGGGCAAGCCGCTCGAGGCCGCCCCTGCGGCGTTGCCGGCTGGCGCTTCGCCGGCCTCGGCCTCCTGAGCGGCGCCTTACGATGGACGTCGTCGGCCGCGCCCTGCTGATCCTCGCGCTCGGCGTCTCGGTCTTCGGATCGGTCGCTGCGCTTACCGCTGCGCGCGGCTCGGGCCCGGCGGGTCTACTGCCGGCCGCGCGGCGCGCGCTGTTTGCGGTGCTCGCGCTCTCCGTCGGCGCGTTCGTGCTGCTGGAGGTCGCCTTCATCAAGCCCGACTTCCACTACACCGTGGTGGCCGGGCACGCGTCGCTGACCACGCCGCTGGGCTACCGCATCGCGGCGCCGTGGGCGTCGCAGGAGGGGTCGCTGCTGCTGTGGCTCACGCTCCTCTCCCTCACGTCGACGATCGCGATCCGCTCCCTGCGGGGGCGGATGCGCGAGGTCGAGCCGTATGCGCTGGCCGTGCTCCTGCTCCTGGCGGCGTTCTTCGCCGCGTTGCTCGTCTTCGCGGCCAAGCCGTTCGCGACCACGGCGATCGCCCCCGACGACGGGATCGGCCTGAGCCCGCTGCTGCGCTACCCCACGATGATGATCCACCCGCCCCTGCTCTACAGCGGCTACACGCTGTTCGCGGTGCCGTTCGCCTTCGGGATCGGCGCGCTCGCCGCAGGCCGGGTGGGCAGCGAGTGGATCGTCCATACGCGCCGCTACGCGCTGATCGCCTGGCTGCTCCTGGGCACCGGCATCGTGCTCGGCTCGCGCTGGTCCTATGCCGAACTCGGGTGGGGCGGCTACTGGGCGTGGGACCCGGTCGAGAACGCCTCGCTCATGCCGTGGCTCACCGCGACGGCGTTCCTCCACACGATCGTCGTGCAGGAACGCCGCGGCGTCCTGAAGACCTGGAACATCTCGCTCGTCCTCGCGACCGGCTTGCTCTGTCTACTCGGCACGTTCCTGGTGCGCTCGGGCATTCTCTCCTCGATCCACGCGTTCGGCGCCTCGACCGTGGGGCCGCCGTTCCTGGTCTTGATCGGATCGCTGCTCGCGCTGAGCATCTTCCTCGTGCTCAAGCGGCGGCCGATGCTCCAGCCCGAAGGCGAGATCGCGACGCTCTCGCGCGAATCGATGTTCCTGCTGGGCAACCTCGCGCTGATCGTGCTCGTCGTCGTCGTCCTCTGGGGCACCTTCTTCCCGCTCATCTCCGAGGCCGCAACCGGTGAGCGGGCGGCCGTCTCCACGGTGTGGTTCTCGCAGTACGCGATGCCGTCGGCGTTCGCGATCGTCGCGCTCTCGGGCCTCGCGCCGCTGCTGCCGTGGGGCCGCGGGCGCTGGGGCGCCTTCGGCCGTGCGACGCTGCTGCCGCTGGCCGTCGCCGTGGTCGTGGTCGGCATCACCGCAGTGGGCGCGGGTACTGGCAGCATCGCCGCGCTCCTGATCGCCGCCGCTTCCTCCTTTACGCTCACGGCCGTCGCCCGTGAGTTCTGGGTCGGAGCGAAGGCGCGCCGCGCGCTCACTGGCGACGCGCCGCTGCGTGCGCTGCAGGGCTCGGTCATGGGCAACCGCCGGCGCTACGGCGGCTACCTCGTGCACGCGGGCCTGGCCACCACGCTGCTGGCCGTCGCCGCGTCGACGGCCTTCGACACGACCCGCCAGCAGCCGCTGGCAGCGGGAGAGAAGATCGACCTCGCCGGCGGCCGGCAGCTGGAGTACGTCAAGCCGACGGGCCGCATCGTCCTGAACTCGGACGACCGCGTGGAGCGGATCGAGTTCGGCGCCGTCATGCGCGTCTGGCGCGACGGCAAACCCGCCGAGACGGTCTCGCCCAGCCACGACTTCTACCCGTCGCTCGCGAGTTTCAAGTTCGGCCCGGTCGGGCGGTTCTTCGAGGGCGAGGAGACGAGCGAGATCGCATTGCGCAGCCGTCCGCACCGCGACCTGTGGGTCGCCGTGACCCCCGACTCCGACGCGATCGTGAAGCGCGCCAAGCAGGTCGACCAGGGCTTCCGAGACCTCGTGGCCAGCCAACAGCTCGATGTGAACGTGCAGGCCGCCCTGCTCGCCAAGTCGCTCCAGGGCATCGTCGACCAGCACCTCGCCGCCAACCCGCCGGTGATCGCCCGCGCCATCGATGCGCCCGGCGTGTTCTGGGTTTGGATCGGTGCCGGCCTCATGGGCGTCGGCGGCATCCTGGCCGCCAGCCAGCCGTCGGTCGCTCGCTCGCGGCAGCGCGCCGCCGCGCTCGCGCGCGTCGGCCAAGAGCTCGGCCCCGCCT
>JAEZDB010000309.1 GCA_023429855.1 Actinomycetes bacterium | reverse complement strand
GCTCGATCCGTCGCTGCGCCGCCAGGCGCAGCCGCCGCGCAGCTAGCTGCGCCGCACGGGCGCGGCAGGGGTCCGCGGGGAGCGCCGCTTTTCGGCGCTCGTGGCGGAGGCTTGGGCGCCTGCCGCTGCTGCACGCTGCTCGGCGCACAACGCGCGAAGTCCCCGCTATGGTGGTCCTCGGTCGCCGGTGGCTGATTGCATCAACGCCGCCCGGACGCCCACCGACCCACACATCGACCCCGAGAGGTCCACATCATGTTGAAGCGCGAAGCGCTCGAGGCGAGCCCGCTCGCCGATCTGCACGAGCTTGCATCCGAGGCCGGCCTGGAAGGCTTCCGCCGACTCCGCAAGGCCGAGCTCATCGACCGTCTGCTTGACGGTCCGCCGAAGGGCGACCACGAGCCGAGCAAGAACGGCGCCGCAGCCGACGAGGAGAAGCCGAAGCGCACGCGCGGTGGCCGTGGCCGTGGCCGCGCCGCAGCCCCCTCCGACGAGGACGACAACACCGACAAGGACGACGCGCCCCGCCGCGACGACCAGGACGAGGACGGCGACGAGCCGCGCTCGCGCCCCCGAGGCCGCAGCCGCCGTGGCAGCCGCGACGACGAGGCTCCGTCGGGCCGCGACCGCGATGACCGCGGTGGACGCGACCGCGACCGCGACGACGAAGAGCGCCAGATCGAAGGCGTCGTCGAGGTGCTCGGCAACGGCACGGCGTTCGTGCGCGTCAACCACCCGGAGCAGTCCGACGACGACGTCTACGTGTCGGCCGCGCAGGTGCGCCGCTGCGAGCTCGTCTCCGGCGACAAGATCGCCGGCCCCTACCGTCAGCCGCGCCGCTCCGAGCGTTACCCGTCGCTCGTGCGCGTCGAGTCGATCAACGGCAAGTCGGCCGAGGAGGTCGCCGGTGAGGCGACCCGCTTCGACGACCAGCCGTCGACGCACCCGACCGCCCGCTTCGAGCTCGGCGGCGACGACGTGACCCTCAAGGCCATCGAGTGGCTGGCCCCGATCGGCCGCGGCTCGCGCGTCGTGATCCACGGCGCCGCGCACTCCGGCAAGACCGAGGCGCTGCGCCTGCTCGCCGGCGCCCTCAAGAACACCGAAGGTCTCGACCTGCAGCTCGTCCTCGCCGGCGCCCGCCCTGAAGAGCTCACCGCGTGGAAGGACACCGGCGTCGAGCCGGCCGCCAGCGCGCTGCTCGGCGGTTCGCTCGAGGGCCAGGTCCACGCGATCGAACGCGCCGTCGACCAGGCGCGCCGCCTCGCGCAGCGCGGCACCGACGCTGTCGTGCTCATCGACTCGATCGGCGAGCTCGCCCCGCACGTCGCGCGCCGCGTCCTGTCGACCGCGCGCAACCTCGTCGACGGCGGCTCGGTCACGATCATCGCCACCGCCCCTGTGCCCGTCGGCGGCGAGACGACCCTCATCGCCCTCGACGCCGCCCGCGGCTCCGGCGCCCGCTTCGACCTCGCCAAGTCATCGACGATCCGCGCCGAGCTCCTCGTGGGCGACGAAGGCGCGAAGGCGATCGCCGAAGCGAAAGCCAAAGCGCTCTAGCTAGTCAGCGCGCATGGGGCGGCGCCGCGGGGTCCCGCCCTGGGCTGCGGATCGCGGTGTCGACTTCTTAGCCGACGCGGTCTTCGGAGAGCACGCGCTCGATGTTGCGTTCGGCAAGGGCCGTGATCGTCACGAACGGGTTGACGCTCGCGTAGCCCGGGATGAGCGATCCGTCGTTGACGTAGAGGCCGGGTCCGCCGCCGCGGGCCCGGCCGAACCCGTCGGTGGCTTCGCCGAGGACGCAGCCGCCGAGGGGATGCCACGTGTAGTGGTCGCCCCACGTACGTCCACCGAAGTAGAGGTCCTTGCGGTACCCAGTGCGCTCGCGGTGGTTGATCGCGCCGAGCAGGTTGGAGAGGGCGTTCACCGCGGGGCGGCCCTGTTCGCGCCGCCAGACGAGGTCGGCACGGTCGGTCTGCGCGTTGTAGCGCAGATGGCCGCGTTCGCTGTTCTCGGTCACGCCGAGGTAGCACGACGTGAAGTTCTCAAAGTTCGTCGGCATCGGCGTGATCTCGACGAACATGCGGTGGTCTGGGTGATCGCGCGCGTCGATGCCCATCGCCGGCATCGTCGTCTGCCGGGCGCCGGTGGGCGTGGTGAAGCGGTTCATCCGCGCGGCGGTCACGTTGCCGTTGTTGCCCCAGCCCTGGCCGATCGCACCCGAGAGGCCTTGGAGGGTGCCGAGTTCCCGGGCGCGCAGCAGCAACTCGGTCGTGCCCATACAGCCGGCGGCGAGGAACAGGGACCGGCAGCGGACCTCCTGCACGCCGAGCAGCCGGCCGTAGTCGTCGCGCTGGCTCACCGTGAGGCGGAACGACCCGTCGGCGGCGCGGGTGACCGACGTCACCGTCCGCAGCGACGCGATCTCGACCTTGCCGGTCGCGAGGGCCTCCCTCAGGTAGGTCTTGTCGAGTGACTGCTTGCCGCCGTTGTTGCCATAGAAGACCTCTTGGTTCGTCGCCGAGCGGCGCACGTGGCCAGCGACTTCGTCCTGCATGTAGCCGTAGTCGTAGACCGACGGCACGAACGCCGTCTCGTATCCGACGCGCTCAGCCTGGCCGCGGCCAACACGCGAGAACTGGTGGACCGGCGTGGTCTCGAACCAGTCCTGCGGCACCTCGTTGCTCTTCAGGTGGGCGTTGGCCAGCGGGAAGTACTTGCCGTACATCTCGTCGGCGTCGACGCCTGGCAGGAACCGCTCGAAGTCCTCGCGGCGCGGCGTGACCGCCATACCGCCGTTGACGAGCGATCCGCCGCCGACGCCGCGACCCACATAGACGGCCATCTCGGGGTGTTGGAGGCAGTCGAGCACGCCCGCGTACTTGGGGATCGGCATGTCGATCGGGATGCCGTACATCGTGTTGAGCGGCGTCTTCGTGCGGCGCCGCATCCACATCGCACGCCCATCGGGGCGCAGCGTGCTGCAGAACGGCCGGCCGTCGCGGCCCGGCCTGGTCCAGCTGCGGCCCATCTCCAGCACCAGCGTCTGCACGCCGGCCTGACCGAGGCGCAGGGCCGACACCGCGCCGCCGTAGCCGCTGCCGACGACCACCGCCGGGACTTCAACGACCGTGGGGGAGGGCGCGGCTGCTCGCGCGGCAGAGGCCGACAGGACGCGGCCGCCCGCGACGGCCGCAGCGGCTTGCGCTCCCCGGCGCAAAACGGTGCGCCGAGACATGGGGTGGGACATCGGTGTGACGGTAGTCACTTTCTGGGTCAGATGCCATCCCAGCACGCAAAAAGCCCCGCAGTGCGGGGCTCACGGCCTCTCAAGCGAGACGAACTTCCAGGTTTTGCCTGGGCCGCTAACCCAGATACGCGACGCGGCCCCACGAGGGCTCGCGCGAAAGCTCGACGGGCTCGGAGCCGGCGCCGGGCTGCACGTACTGGAACGAGTGCGTGCGCTCGTCGAAGCGGATGTCGAGCTCGCCCTCCTTCACGCGCTGGTCGAGCCAGGCGGCGCGGAACACCAGGCGCCGCAGCCAGTGGACGAGCGACCGGTCGGCGGGGCCGTGGAGGTCGGTCCAACAGTCGTTCACGTGCTCGCCGAGGCGCGAGGACGGGTTGTCGATCTCGCCGTTGACGGCGAGGTTGACGAGGTCTTCGAGCTCGTCGGACTCCAGGCGTCCGCAGACGAAGCCCAAGCGAAGGGCGGCCTGCTCACAGCGCTCAGCGAAGTCCTGCTCGTTGAACGTGAAGCGAAGGTCGCCGTATTCGAGGACGAAGTCCTCGCCGGAGTGGTAGGTCCCTCTGCGCACATTCATCAGCGTCGGCATCCTATGGCGAATTCCTTCATCCCTGGGACGCATGCATCGGATGTTGCAGTCGGGGCAGGCAAGGAAACGTGGGTGGGGGCAAGGCTCAGGGGTCTGAGCCGGCGGCCATCGTACGGCCCCTGCATCGGCAGGGTGCAGGGGCGCGTGCGCAAGATCGCCTGCGTGCGGTTCGTCGCAGATTTGGAGCAGAGGGGGGCGAATTTTGGTCGCCCAAACCCTCTTATAAGTATGGGCTCCGAAAATTCCACCGTTCTTCTCGTGACCGCCGACGCCGCTCGTGCGGCGTTTCTCGGCGATCAACTCAGCGCCGATGGCTTCGAGGTCGTCGAGGTCGATCACGGCGCGCGGGCGATCCGTCTGCTCGAGCGCACGTACCCGGATGTCGTCGTGCTCGACACGGCGCTGCCCGACGGCCCCGGCCTGCGGGTCGTCGCCGCCGTCCGCGACTCCGACGGCGTCACCTCGCGCGTCGACCCGTCGACGCCGGTGATCGCGCTGACCGGGTCGCCCGACCCCCACGATCGCGTGCGGGCACTCGAGCGCGGGGCCGACGACGTGATCACCTTGCCGTTGCACTACCCGGAGCTGCTGGCGCGCACGCGCGGCGTGCTGCGACGCAACCAACGGCGCGGCAGGGGCGGCACGGTCCGCGTCGGCGCGCTCACGCTCGACCCGGTCTCGCGCACCGTGCGTCTCGGCGATTCGCTGGTCGATCTGTCGCAGAAGGAGTACGCCCTCCTGCACGTCCTCGCGTCGGAGCCGACGCGGGTGTTCTCGAAGGAGGAGCTGCTGCGCGGCGTCTGGGGCTTCGAGGCCGCGGGCCGCACGCGCACGCTCGACTCGCACGCCTGCCGCCTGCGCCAGAAGCTGGCCGGCGGCCGCTCGCGATTCGTCGTGAACGTGTGGGGCGTCGGGTACCGCCTGATCGACGGGGCGGCCCAGCAGGCTGTTGTTCCGGAGTCGATGCCGGTGGAGTTCGGCGTCCTGTCGGACGAGCGGCTGGCGGCGTGAGGCACGCGAACGCACCGCTGCGCCGGGCAGGGGTCTTCGCCGCGCTCGCCGTGGCGCTGGGTCTCGTGGCGGTCCGCAGCGTGGGCGAGCGCGAGGCGGCGCTCGCTCGCCAGATCGGACCGATTGTGCGGATCGTCGTGCTTGCGCGCGACGTGCCGCAAGACCATGCGCTCCGTGCGGAAGATCTCGCCTACCGGCGGGTGCCGCTGCGGTGGGTCGCCCCACGCGTGCTGGGCCGCGCCGGCGACGCGGTCGGCCTGCACACCGCCGCTGCCCTCGACCGCGGGACGCCCGTCCTCGAAGCGATGCTGCGCTCTACCGACGATGACGCCAGCGACGCCCTCGCGAGCGGCGACCGCGTGCTCGAGCTCGTGGCGGCGGGGTCGCCGCGGCTCGTGAAGAGCCGCTCGCGGGTCGACGTGGTGCGCACCGCGAGCGCCGCCGACGGCGTGGAGAAGACTGTGGTCGTCGCCGAAGCGGTCGAGGTGCTCGACGTGCGCCCAGCTGACGTCCCGGCGGACGGCGGCGCCGAGCAGGTCAGCGTCACGGTCCGGGTGCCGCGGGCGGGTGCGCTGCGGCTCGCGGCCGCGCAAGACGGCGGCGGCAGTCTGCGCCTCCTGCCGCGCGCCTCGTGGGATAAGCGCGGCCTGCTGGCGACCCGGTGAGCCGACGCGGACGCAGGTGGCGCGTTCGGGTACGCCGCGGTCATCCTCCGTCCATACGGCTCTACAGTTCGCTCGCGGCGCGCCGATCCAGAGCCCATGAGCGCCCTCTCCTTGCCTGCGCCGCTGCGCCTGTCGCTCGCCGCCCTGCTGGCCTTCCTCCTGTCGATCTCGTTCGCCGTCGGCGACGCTGATGCGAAAGCGAAGGCTAAGAAGAAGAAGAAGCGTGCGACCCTTCCGACCGTCACGCAGATCACGCCCGCCAAGGCCTCGATCGGCGACGTGATGATCATCAAGGGCAAGAACTTCGCGGCCACCGGCAAGAGCACCGTGCTCTTCCGCAAGGCGAGCGGCGGCAAGTTCGTCTTCGCCACGACGCTGGCGTCGACCAAGACCCGCCTCACGCTCAAGGTGCCGGAGAAGATCGTGAGCGAACTCGACGTCGCCGACGGCTTCCCGATCGCCACCCGCTTCCAGCTTCGCGTCGTCAGCGCACGCGCCACTGGCTCGTTCACGGCGGTGAGCGCCTCGCCGATCATCCTGCCGCCCGTCGGCGGCTCGTCGACGAACGACTGCGACAAGGACGGCGTGGCCGACGGCATCGACGCCGACGACGACAACGACGGCCTCTCCGACGCCATCGAGGTGCAGTACAAGCTGAGCACCTGCAACGTCGACACCGACGGCGACGGCATGTGGGACAGCTGGGAGTTCGAGTCCGCGCTCGACCTCAACTACCGCTCGCTCCCCTTCCCGGGCAAGAAGCCGTGGCCAAACCCGCTCGACTCGTCCGACGCGACCGCCGACTTCGACGGCGACGGGCTTTACATGAAGGAAGAGCACAAGCTCTGGCAAGCCGCTGGTCGCCCGTTCCCCGTGAACTACAGCGACGGCGATCAGTACACCGGCGGCCCAGTGGTAGCGCCGAGCCCCGACCTCAACGGCCTCGACATCGACGCGGCCAACATCGGCGGTGCCCCGAACCTCCGTACCGGCGTCGGCTACCTCTCGGACGACGAGAAGGACTACGACGGCGACGGCCTCTCGAACATCCACGAGTTCAGCTACCGCATGACCAAGGGCTTCTGGGACGGCTACAGCCAGGACGTCGGCGAGGGCCTGTACATCATTCGCCCGTTCGCTGATCCTGACCCGACTGACATCGACAGCGACGGCGACGGCGTGGTCGACGGCCTCGACGACCAGGACGCTGACGGCTGGAGCAATATCGCCGAGCTCTACCGCCGCCCGGTCGCCGCGACGAACTACATCCCGTACATGGTGAACCCGTACAACCCGTGCCTCCCGGACTGGAACTCGCGCACCTGCAGCCACTACATCCCGGTCGGCGAGGAACCGTGGGCGCCGTTCGGCATCGAGCCGCTTCCGACCGCACCGATCGGTTGGGACGTGGGCAACGGCAAGGCCACCGACAGCCCGACCCCGGACTACGTGCCCGGCACGTAAGCCGCGGGCCTCGGCCCTCCACGTCAGACCCTTGCGCGCGCCCCGCCCCGCCCGGCGCTCGCCGCGG
>JAEZDB010000244.1 GCA_023429855.1 Actinomycetes bacterium | reverse complement strand
GGTCGGCGCGCGCGCCGGCGGCGTCGCCGCTGCGAAGCCGCGCTCCGGCCCGGCCGACGAGCCCTGCCGCGACGCGTTTGCGGCGCATCGCGTCGACCTCGGGCCGCTCCGGGAACGCGTACGCGCGGTTGATCTCGATCTGGCCCGTGCGCGTTGCCAGGAGGCCGCTGATCTGCGCGTCGTGACGGCGGTAGTCGGCGAGGGGCTCGTCGATCCAATACATCGGCGTGCCGTCGATCGCCGCGTCGTACCAGAGCACGACGTCGCCGATCGGGTGGTCCGGCCAGTGCTTGGTGCGCCGGTTCTGCCACGTCTCGCGGCGCAGCACCGTCGACGTGGGGATGAAGAAGTTGTGGGAGAACACGAGCGGCA
Source organism: Actinomycetes bacterium (assembly GCA_023429855.1). Classification (GTDB taxonomy): domain Bacteria; phylum Actinomycetota; class Thermoleophilia; order Solirubrobacterales; family Solirubrobacteraceae; genus JAGIBJ01. The sequence continues at coordinate 2,890 of JAEZDB010000244.1, read as the reverse complement.
GCCAGTCGTCGTAGCGGCCGCCCTTCACGTTCAAGCCAGGCCGCTGGCGGCGCCCGCCGGGGAAGACCTCCCAGACGTCGCTGCAGGCGAGCCCGAGCTCCGGGTCGGCCTCGAGCACGTCGGTCATCTTCTGGAGGTAGTCGAGGTGGTGCACGTCGTCGTCGTGCAGCACCGCGATGTACTTGCCCTCGGCGAGGTCGATCGTGGCCTCGTGGTTGCCGGTGAACCCGAGCTGCTGCGGGTGCGGGACGTAGCGCACGCGGTCGTCGCCCGCAGCGTCCACCGCCTCGCGCAGCCCGCCGCCGGAGTCGTCGCCGACGACGACCTCGAGGTCGGCCATCGTCTGCCCGAGGACGCTGGCCAGCGCCGCTCGGAAGAAGTCGCTGTCGCGGTGCGCCGGCATGCACACCGACACGAGCGGCCGGGTCGTCACCGGACGGCGAACCCGCTGGCCTTGTGCGCGTCGACCAGGAGTCGCGGCTTGAGGCCGAGCTCCTCGCAGCACTCGATGTAGGCGTGCGAGAGCGAGACGTCGTCGCTGCAGAGCGCGCCGTTGGTCGCCAGGTGCGCGCCGGCCATGCGGATCTCGAGGCGCATGTGCAGGTAGGAGTGGTCGCTGTCGTGGAAGAACAGGCCGATCGGCGGGATCGTGTCGAGCACGCCGTTGAACTCCTGCAGGGTGCCCTCCTTGAGGAGGTGCAGGTTCCAGGGGCCCTTCTCGTCTTCGTTGATCAGCTTGCCGACGTCGTCGCGGACGTCGAAGCTGTGCAGCGCGCCGGAGCCGTTCTTGGCCAGGGCCCGCAGGAAGATGATCGAGGACCAGCCGTTGGCGATGCCGGTCTCGACGATCACCTCGGGCTGCAGCGCGCGCGCGAGCGTGTAGAGGACGAGGCCGGTCTGCTTCTCGGTGCGCCACAGCGACGGCATCGGCAGGGTGCGCTCGGCGGCCCGCTGGACGATCTCGTGCTCGATCTCGCCGTACTCGCGCTCGAAGAGGTCGAGCTGGTCGACGGGCACGTCGGGGATCAGCGCGCCGAGCGTGGCGCGCGGATCCGCGTCGATCGTCGCGCGGGTGTTGATCCCCGGGCCGAACGCCGTGTCGATCGACTTGCCGACAAGGCGGCGCGCGACCCGGCCGACCAGGGCGCGTCCGACGAGGTCCGGGGCGAGCGGCGCGACGCGGATCGCGCGGCGCAGGGGATCGAAGGACATGCGCGGCATCGTACCGGTGCAACCGCGGCCTGAGCAGGCCGAACGTCGCGCCGCGGCGAACCCGGTCCATTTCAACGCGGCACCTGGCCCTAGCGTGGCGTCCATGCCCGCCCCGTCGCACGTAGAGAAGGCCGCGCGGTTCCTCGCGTGGCATACCGCCCCGGGCACCTTCGTGCTGCCGAACGCGTGGGACGCCGGCTCAGCGAAGGTCATCGCCGACGTGCCGACGTTGAAGCGACGATCGCCGGCGTGATCGCGGCAGGCGCGGACTGCGTGTTCGTCCCCGGCGTGTCCGACATCGACACGACGGCGGAGCTCGTTGACGGCATCGGCGCCCCGCTGAACCTCGTGATTGGCCTCCGCGGTACCCCGCTCACCGTCGGCGAGCTGACCGACCTCGGCGTCCGCCGGATCACCGTCGGCGGCAGCCTGGCCCGCGCAACGCTCGGGCTGGTCCGCGACGCCCCCCACGGCATCGCCGCCGGCCGCTTACGTCACCGACGGCGCGGGCCGCGTCCACAGCCTGCCGCTCGATGAGGAGGCCTTCTCGCGAGCGGGCGGCTGACGCTCCGTCAGGCCGCGCGGGCCGCCGCCGTCCGCAGGAGCCCGGCGTTGTGGTCGTCGACGAGCGCGCGGACGGTCTCTTCGGCGCAGCGCTTGTTGGTCCCGATGAAGCCAGTCGGTCCGCGCTTGATCCAGCCCGCGACGTAGGTGCCGGGAACGGCGTGGCTGGTGCCGGGGTCGACGACGCGGCCGGTGTCGTTCGGCACGGTTCCCGTCAGCTCGTCGAAGGGCAGCCCCGGCACAGCGAGACCGCGGTAGCCGATCGCGGTGAGGACGAGGCCGGCGCCGAGCGTCGTCGGCTCAGTGGCGCCTTCGCTGACAACGGTTGGCGCCAGCTCGATCCCGTCGACCTCGCCGAAGCCGGTGACGCGCTGCGGCGTGAGCCCGTATCGCAGGTGGATCGTCCGGCCCAGGCGCGGACGGCTGGCCAGCGAGCGCAGCAGCGCGAGCTTGGCGTCGTCGCCCGCCGGGTCGGCGGGCAGGTCGGCGGGGTCGACCGCGAGGGTGATGCCGTCGGTGGCGCTGAGGCCGATCAGCTCGGGCAGCGTGAACGAGGAGTGCTCGGGGCCGCGGCGGCCGATCACGACGACCTCCTCGACCTGGCTGCGACGCAGCGCCTCGAGGGCGTGGGGTGCGATCTCGGTGTCGACGAGCGTCTCCGGATCGACGGCCAGGATGCGGGCGACGTCGAGGGCGACGTTGCCGTTGCCGATCACCACGGCACGGCGGTGCGACAGGTCGAAGCGGTGGTCCGCGAAGTCGGGGTGGCCGTTGTACCAGCCGACGAACTGCGTGGCCGACGCGACGCCGAGCAGCTCGGCGCCGGGGATCTCCAGGCGCTTGTCGGAGATCGCGCCGATCGCGTAGATCGCCGCGTGGTGGCGCTGCAGCAGCTGCTCGTGGGTGAGGTCGCGGCCAATCTCCACGCCCAGGCGCATCGTGAGCCGTGGGTGCTGGCGGATCCGGTCGAGCTGACGGGTCACGCGGCGCGTGCGCCGGTGGTCCGGAGCCACGCCGCTGCGCACGAGTCCATACGGGCGGTCGAGCCGCTCGTAGACGGTGACGCGGGCATCGGGGATCGTGAGCAGCTCGTCGGCGGCGTACATCGCCGCGG
>JAEZDB010000226.1 GCA_023429855.1 Actinomycetes bacterium | reverse complement strand
CCGCGGCGCAGCAGGCTGGGCGCGCCGGTCTGCGGTCCGGCAGGCTGGGCGCGCGGGTCTGCGGGCCTGCAGATAGGTCCAAGCAGTACTGGTCTTGCGACCGGGTGCTCGACGTGGAAGGATCACGACGCGTTCCGTAGCGCATCGCTCTCTTGCTGCGCGCGGCTCGTCCGTCCCAGCTGCTGAAAGCGCTCGCCATGACGTTCCTCACCCGCCACCGGGCCGTCGGCCTGGCTGCCTCCGTTGTCGTCGCCGCTGCAGCGCTGCCCGCCACGGCAGCCGCCCAGCCGTGGGAGCAGGTCACCCGCACCTCCGGCTCCTACGCCACGGCGCTCGTCGACTCCACGGCGCAGGCGACCGCCGTCGGCGACGTCGGCCGCTATGCCGGTATCCGCGCAAACTTCGGCGCCGGCGTCTACGGCGGCTTCATCCGCGACGTGCAGACCAACCTCACGACGCAGCCCGGCGGCAGCGCGACGAAGGAGGTCCTCGACTTCGACCGCGCGGAGACGAAGGCGCTGATCGTGCGCGAGTTCCCCGGCCGTGTCGAGCTGGCGATCACGCCGCTGCAGGGCGGTGGCACGAGCAAGGTGATCTATACGGCGCCGGTCCCCAGCAGCAGTACCGCGTACTACTACAACCTGCGGGCCAAGCTCTCGGGCGACGGCAGCACGGTTGTCGCCGTCGACCGCTACGCGAAGACGATCGTGAAGATCAACGTCGCCACGCTCGCGCGCACCACGCTTCAGCCGACTGGCACCACCAACGAGGACTACTGGGAGCTGCCGACGCAGGCGATCAGCGACGACGGCACCGTCGTGTCGGTGGCGCGCCCCTACATCGACGCGGCCGGCAAGCAGGGCGGTCGCGTCTACCGCGGCACCCAGCTGATCGCCGACCTCGAAGCACCGGCGGCGCTCAGCCCCGACGGTTCCACGATCGTCTGGCGCAAGCGCAACGGCGAACTCGCCTACTCGTGGAACCTCCGCAAACTTGCCACCGGAACCACGACGTCGTTCACTGCGCCGGGCTGGCCGGATCTCTGGGTCTCGTCGAACGGCACCAAGCTCCTGATCAGCAGCGGCGGGTACCAGGTCGGCCCGCAGCAGTTCGACGTGGCGACGGCCACCTGGACCACGCTCACCGGCGTCTACGAGCGAAGCTTCGGCAAGGTCCTGTCGCGCAACGGCCGGTTCGCGCTCGGCGACCTTCTCATCGACCGCACCGGTGCCGACATCCCCGGTGCCACCGATCCGCTGTCGGGCGACTACTACGTGAAGCTCGGCGCGACCTACAACTGCGGCGCCTACCCGCCGTTTGGCACGAACTGGGGCGAAGTCCAAGGCACGCTCCTCACGCAGCCCGTTGCGTTTGCGCCGAAGTCGGTGAAGGCGACGTTCAAGCTCTACGTCGACAACTCGCTGCTCAAGACGATCACGGTCTTGCCCGGCCAGTCGGTGCAGGCCGCCTTCAAGGGCAGCCCGAAGTACCACCGGATTGTCGCCTCGGTGACCGACGAGCTTGGTCGCGTGATCCCGGGCACCGTCGAGCGCCGGTTCGCCGGCTGCGCGTAGCGCGTCCACCCCACCAGATCAGCTGCCCGCTTGACCACCTGTCCCATGAGGTCTCTCCGATGACATTGCTCTCTCGCACCACGGCCGTTGCCGCCGCGGCCCTTACCGCCGCGGCGCTTCCGGCCGTCGCCACCGCCCAGCCCTACGAGCAGGTCTCGCGCACGACCGGCGCCTCCTCGACGGCGCTCGCCGCGAACCCGGGCGTCGAGGGCGTGGCGCTCGGCGACGTGGGGCGCCTCGTCGGCTTCCGCGGCAGCTTCAGCAACGGGCTCAGCGGCGCGTTCGTGCGCGACGTGCGGACCAACCTCACGACGCAGCCGGGTGGCGCTGCGACGAAGCAGATCTGGGGCTTTGACCGGGCCGAGACGAAGGCGCTGATCTCGCGCGTCTTCCCCGACCGGATTGAGCTCGCGATCACGCCGCTGGTGGGCGGCGGCACGAGCAAGGTGGTCTACACGGCGCCCACGCCGAAGGGCCCCAGCTGGTACGGCACCGTCCCGGCCGTGCTGTCGGGCGACGGGAGCACGGTCGTCCTCACCGACAACAGCGCGATCTCGCCCGAGGGGACCTACGTGCAGGGGCCGGTGACGAAGATCAACGTCGCAACGGGCGCGCGCGCGACGCTCCCGACGCCGCCAGCGGGCTTCCCCGCGTGGAGCCTGGCGACGGGTGAGCAGGTCGTGAGCGACGACGGCAAGACCGTCGCGGTTGTCACGTCAAAGTACGACCCCGTCCGGTCCGAGGTCCTCCGGGTCAACCACGTGTATCGCGATGGGCAGCCGGTGCTCGCGACGCCGACCACGGCGATCGTCGGCCCCAACGGCACGATCGCCTGGGGCGACCCCGCCACCGGCAAGATCGTCGCGCGCAAGCCGAGCGGCACGCAGGTCACGCTCGGCGGTGGCGGCGACGTCCACGGCACGAAGTGGCTGTCGGCCGACGGCACCAAGCTGCTGACCAAGTTCCCGGCGAGCGACGGCACGATGCAGCAGTGGGACGTCGCCCAGGGCGGCTGGTGGACGCCGGTGACCGGCCAGTACGCAACGCTCCCCGGCCGCTGGTCGGCGAACGGCAAGTTCGTCGTGCGCAACGACGGCAAGCAGACGTTCCTCGTCGACCGCACGGGCGCAGAGATTCCGGGGGCTGAGGACCCGATCTCGGCCGACAACTACCTCAAGCTCAGCGCGACCTACACGTGCGGCAGCGTGCTCGGGCCGCTGTTCGGCAAGAACTACGGCGACGTCTACGTGACGCTGTTCCGGCAGCCGGTGCCGTACGCCTCGAAGTCGAGCAAGGCCACCGTGCAGCTCTACGTCGACACCTCCCTGCTGAAGACCGCGACGATCAACTTCAGCGAGACCGTCAAAGCGCCGTTCAAGGGCAGCCCGAGGAACTACCGCACGGTCGCGTCGGTCACCGACGAGCAGGGCCGCGTGGTGAACGCGACCGTCTCGTGGCCGTTTGGGAGCTGCGGCTAGGTCAGGCGATGGCGGCGCGGCTCAGTCCGCGC
>JAEZDB010000221.1 GCA_023429855.1 Actinomycetes bacterium | reverse complement strand
CCACCGCGGAGCGACTCCACCGGATCGTCCGGAGCCCGTCGCTTGGGACGAGCACGGGCGCCGCTGTGAGCTGGCTGAGCTTTGACGGGCTCGGCCAGCTCGCCGGCCCCCCCCCCCGCCGGGCGGGGCGCCCGGCGAGCTGGCCGAGCCCGTCAAAGCTCAGCCAGCTCACAGCGGCGCCCGTGCTCGTCCCAAGCGACGGGCTCCGGACGATCCGGTGGAGTCGCTCCGCGGTGGTCGGGGCACGCGCTTGGACTGCTAGGGGCAGCGCGTGAACCACCGGACTTCACTGATCGTCGAAGGCGACGGTACTTGACTCATGGTCGAAGTCAAGGCACGTCGCAACGCCCGTTGGCGATCGGGGGACGATCGGCGCTCGTGTATGTCTCAGCTCGTGACATCATCGGGGGACTTCACTGATCGCCTATGGCGTGAGATGGCCCTGCCTACCAAGGTTCCCCCGAGTGGCCGATCGCATCGTGCAGCGCCGGCTCGGACGAGCCGTGCGCGAGATCCGCGTGTCCCGCGGCCTGACGCAAGAGCAGGTCTCGGCCGCCAGCGGTCTGCACCCCACCTACATCTCAGACATCGAGCGCGGTGCGCGCAATCCCAGCTGGGAGGTCATCTCGCGCCTGGCCTCGGGCATCGGCGTGACGACCGCCGACATCGGCGAGCGGTTCGACGAGGAGCCGGCGGCCGCGACCGACGAGGCGTAGCCCGGCGCGCGGCGAAGGCGGCCCGCCTGCCGGCGCAGCGACGCGGACGGTACGGCGGCTGCACAAAGTTGCCGCAGTCCCTGCGGAGCATCGTTGCGATTGCGCGTCGAAACGCCGCAAATCGCCCCATACGGTCTGCCGCATGCAGCCCAGCGACTGGCTTCTCGCCTTCATCGACGCCGGCGGCGGGCGGCCCGCCGACCCCGTTCGGCTGCAAAAGGGCTTGTTCTTGCTGGCCATGAGCGGCGAGCTGCCGCCTGGCGAGCGGTACGCGTTTGAGGCGTACGCCTACGGGCCGATGAGCCGCGCGCTCTACGCCGACCTGCGCGCGCTCGCGCGGGAGGGCCTCGTCGAGCTGGTCGACGTTGCCGGTGAGCGGTGGCAGGCGGCGCGGATCACGGCGCGCGGCGCGGCGCGGGTGGAGGGCCGCAGCGTCGTCTACGGTGCCGCCGCACTCGCCTCCGTGGGCGGTCTGCGGCGCGAGCTCGACGCGCTCTCGTTCGACGGGTTGCTGCGGCGCGTCTACCGCGACCACCCGGAGTTCGCCGTCAACTCGGTGTTCCGCGACCGATGACGCCAGGACTGTCGAACGCGGCGGTCCGCGACCGATGACGCTCGTCCTGGCGCTGCGCTGCCAAGACGCCGTCGTGCTCGCCTCCGACGGGCAGGCGACGATCGACGCCGCGGGGCAGCCGACGCGTGCGGCGCAGCGCAAGCTCTTCGCTGCGGGCGGCTGGCTGGCGTGGGGCTGTGCCGGGACCGTCGGGCTGCAGCAGTCGGTCGCGGGCGCGCTGGATGAGTCGCTGGCGTTGGTGAAGGCGCCGTCGGCTGCGGCGGTGCGGCGCGAGCTGGTCCGCACCGTGATCCCGATCCAGCAGCAGGCGCTGCGCGACCACGTGCCTGTCGACGGCGCCCTGGCGCCCGAGATCGCGTGCGTCTTCGCTTGGCACGGCAGCGACGGGCCGCAGATCCTCTCGATCCCGCGGACGGGCGCCGACCACCAGTTCCACGCGCGGCATGCCTCGATTGGCAGCGGCGACATCTTCGCCGAGCTCGCGCTGCGTCAAGCCGCGCTCCACGGCGCCGGAGCGATGACGATCGAACAGGCGAAGATGCTCGCGTTCCGGGCGGTGGCCGACGCGATCGACGTCGCCGCGGTCTACCTCGGTCCGCCGATCCAGCTCACGGTCGTCGACGCCCGCGGCGCCCACGCCGTGGGCTCCGACGAGATCGACGGCCCGCTGGCAGACGCCGTCGAGCTGTGGCGCCTGCGCGAGCTGGAGCTGCTTGGCGAGCTTGGGGCCGTCGGTTAGTGGCACCCGACCCAACCGGCGTCCAGCGGCGAACGTTCCCGGTTTTGGGTCCAGGGTGAACCGAAAACCGGGCACGTTCGCGAGGGAACGATCAGGCGCGCACCGGGCGCCAAGCCTCGACGGCGGCGCGGGCCGCGCGGTCGGCGATCTCCATATGGCGGTCGCGGCGACTCAATGCGGGCTGCGGAACGCGCCGCTGGTGGCAGCGCGCGGCAAACGCAGCGCGATGGCGGTCAAGCATCAGGGTCATGCTCGAATAGACGCCGCGCGCGCCACAAACTCATCGGTCACCGCGTCGGATCGCGTTTGAAGTGGCGGGCGTGGGGACCTTCAGACGCGATCCCGCCGGAGCAAGTCGCCGCCGCGCTACTGCGCGCCCTCGGCGACGGCCGCCGCAGTTGCGCGGGCCAGGGGCGACGTCCGCGGCGGCGTGGTGCCGCCGGCGTTGAGCTCGCCGAGGCTGAGCATCACATAGAGGAAGTTGCGGGCCTGGCGGTCCATGTCTTCGAAGGTGTCGCCTGAGACCGGGGTATGGCCGGCGCCGCCGACGAAGTGCGGGAACGCGATCGGGCCGTTGTCCTGCATCCAGTCGACGTTGGCGACGGCCCACTTGTAGGGGACCACGTTGTCTTTGGTGCCGTGCCAGAAGAGCACGGGCGCGTCGCCCTCGCCGAACACGCCGTTGAAGGGCAGCGCGCCGGAGATCGAGATGACGGCCTTGACCTCGCTGGAGAAGCCGGGGTTGCCGGAGTTGCCGGGCGAGCCGTTGGGCGCCGCGCCGACGAGCAGCGAGCTGACGGCGCCGGCCGAGGCGCCCCCGATCGCGATCCGGTTGGTGTCGATGCGCAGCGCGTCGGCGTTCTTGCGGAGCCAGCGGATCGCCGCGCGCTCGTCGTCGGAGGCAGCGAAGGCGGCGTCGGCGCAGAACTCGACCGAGCCCTCGCCGCCGCAGGTGAACGCCGCGAGCAGCCGGTAGGAGATCGAGACCGACACGTAGCCGCGCTTCGCCGAGCGGCGGGCCAGCTCGGCGATGTAGTTGTCCTTCCGCGTGCCCGAGTAGAAGCCGCCGCCATGCATCCACAGCATCGCGGGGCGCTTGGCGGCGGTGTCGCCGGCGGGCTCGTACACGTCGAGCAGCAGCTTCTGCGGCGTGCCGTCGTTGCCGGGCGCCTCGCCGTACTGCACGTTCGGCGTCTCCTTCACGGTCGCGAACACGGCGTCGCGGTAGCGCAGCGGCGCGTCGCCCTTCGGGTCGGGCACGTTGCAGCCGGCGACGAAGATCGCGGCCACGAGCGCGGCCAGCCCGGCGAGGAAGGTCATGGGACGAGACCGAGGGGACATCGCTGGACCGTACCCCTGCCGGGGGGCCGCCGCCAGCCGTTCCTGAGATTTCCCTGAGAGTTCGTCCAAAACCCCGTCGAACTGGGGGCGATGGCGCCAAAGCGCGGCTATGTTCAGTAGACCGTGCTTGCCGAACGCAAAGGACCGATCACCGTCTCTGCCCTCGTGGGCACGGGTCTGGTGACGCTCGGCTTCGCGCTCACCGGCGTGGCGAGCCTCGGCGAAGACCTCCAGGCAGCAAGCCGCCAGGTCGCCCCGACGACGCCGGTCCTCACGCCGCAAGACGAGACGGCGACGCCGTCGGCTACCACGCCGTCGACCACCTCTGGTCCGCGGCTCGACGTCGACTGCCCCGACCACAAGACGTCGCGCAGCCAGACGACGGGCGGCGACGGCTCCCCGCGCGAGACCTGATCCGTGCGCGTCCTCGTCGTCGAAGACCAGGCCGTCGTCGCTGACGCGGTCGCCCGCGGCCTGCGCCGCACCGGCGCCGCAGTCGACGTCGCCGCCGACGGGCAGGAGGGCCTTTTCAAGGCCCGCGTGAACCCGTACGACGTGATCGTGCTCGACCGCGATCTGCCCAAGATGCACGGCGACGACGTGTGCCGTGCGATCAACGCCGAGCAGCCGAACCAGAAGATCTTGATGCTCACGGCCGCCCGCGGCACCGACGACCTCGTCGAGGGCCTCGCGCTCGGCGCCGACGACTACCTCGCCAAGCCCTTTAAGTTCGCCGAGCTGGTCGCGCGCATCGGCGCGCTCGCCCGCCGCTCGGGCGAAGTCCAGCCCAGCGTGCTGGTGCGCGGCGACCTCGAGCTTGATCCGGGCCGCCACCTCGTGACCCGCGCGGGCGTCGAGATCGACCTGTCGCTGAAGGAGTTCGGCGTGCTGCACGAGCTGATGGCCGCCGACGGGCGTGTCGTCTCCAGCGAGCAGCTGCTCGAGCGCGTGTGGGACGAGAACGTCGACCCGTTCACCAACACCGTGCGCATGGTGATCGTGACGCTGCGCAAGAAGCTCGGCGATCCATCGCCGATCGAGACGGTCCGCGGCGCCGGCTACCGCGTCTGACGGCTGGGTCCGCGCGCCCGCGCGCGGCGGCGAGTCCGATTTAGGCTGTGGCGCCTTGACGTCTACGGAATCTCATCGGCCGCGCATCGCGCTGCGCACCCGCCTCGTGGCGATCTTCGTCGCCGTGTTCGCGGTGTCGACGGCCGCCGTGCTGTTCGTCTCCTACGTGCTGATCTCGGACCAGGTCCGCAGCACCGTCCCGGCGCGGCTCGCCGACCCGATCCTCAGTCAGCTCGCGTGGAAGTACGCGCTGGCACTGCTCGGCACCACGCTCGTCGCCAGCGGACTCGGCTGGCTGGCTGCCCGGCGCCTGCTCGCGCCGATCGCCGAGGTGACCGCAGCGGCCCGCCGCGCCTCGGAGGACCAGCTCAGCGACCGCATCGCCCTCGACGGCCCCGACGACGAGCTGCGCGAGCTGGCCGACACGTTCGACGCGATGCTCGACCGCTTTCAGGAGAGCATCGAGGCGCAGCGGCGGTTCATCGCGAACGCGTCGCACGAGCTGCGCAGCCCGCTGACGGCGATCCGCACCGAGGCCGACGTGACCCTCGCCGACCCCGCCGCCACGATCGCCGAGCTGCGCAAGATGGGCGAGCGGGTGATCGACGGCGCCGACGAGCTCGACGAGCTGCTCGCGGCGCTGATGCTGCTGGCGCGCAGCCAGCGCGGGCTGTTGACCCGGGCCCAGGTCGACGTCGGCGAGGTTGCCGCGCTCGCGGTGAGCGATCTCCAGCGCGCGGCCGCCGCGGCCGACGTGACCGTGACCCTTGCGGCGCCGTCGCCAACCGCACGCGCAGACGACGCGGGGCCCGCCGACGGCGCTAGCGGAGGAGCGACCGCGGTCGTCGTGGTCGGCGACGCGGCGCTGCTGCGGCGCCTGGTGGCGAACCTCGTCGACAACGCGATTCGCTACAACCAACCGGGCGGCACCGTCGACGCCGTCGTCGAACTGGGTCCACGCGGCGACGAAGTGGTCGTGCGCGTGACCAACACCGGCCTGCGCGTGCCGACCGACGACGTCGACCGGCTGCTGCAGCCGTTCGAGCGCCTCGGCCGCCACGGCACCGGCTCGGGGCTAGGTCTGTCGATCGTGCAGGCCGTGGCGGAGGCCCACGCGGGGTCGGTCGGGCTCAGCGCCCGCGATGCGGGAGGTCTCGTCGTGACGGTGCGGCTGCCGGCTGCGCCGCGCCAACCGGCGTAGCGGCACCCTTGCGGATCGGCGCTGCGCTGCGTTGGCGCAGCGACGAGCGCACGCCGAGGCGTGACGGTCGAGACATGGGGGGTCCTTCGTGAGAAGCGGCCCGCATCACGGGCCCTGGTGAGACAAGTCGAGCGTCCCGCCCAACTGCGGTGCTGGAGGGCGCAGCGGGGCGGTGGCTCGACGGTCGCCAGACTACGAACTCACGGGCGCCGTTGCAGAACGAGATTAGGAATCTCGTTCTGGAATTCGGGTTGCGCCCGTGGCTCGCAGAGCCCGCTAGAGGTTGCGGCGCTTCACTGTCCAGCCGGGCGTGACGCACAGTCCGCAGTTGGGTCCCGTGAACCGCTGCGCGGCGGTGGTGTCGCCGTTGATCCGCCAGAGGATCCAGTCCTTGAGGATCTGGGCGTAGCTGCCGCCGTTCTGGTTGAAGTAGGTGCCGAAGTGGCCTTGGTTGCCGGAGGCCAAGAACGCCGGCAGCGTCTGCGGGATGAGGTCGAAGTCGCGCACGCCGTTGGAGAAGGCCACGTCGCTGGAGCCGCCGAGCACGTAGAGGATCGGCGCCTTCTGGCGGTTCAGCTGGTTCTGGTCGCGGCTGATCTGGCCGCTGTTCATGATCCCGACGGCCGCGACCTCGCTGCGCTTGGCCGCCAGCCCGTACGCCTCGAGGCCCCCGCAGGAGCGGCCGGCGGCGGTGACGCGGTCAGCGATCAGGCGCCCGTAGTAGCTGTCGCCGACTTTGGCGTTGCGGGCCTTCGCCCAGTCGACGGAGCGGTCCATCATCGCTACCGACGTGGTCGTGAACCCGAACGGCGCGCCGCTGGCGACGACGGTGATCCCGTGCGACGCGATCTCGGTGAGGAACGCCTGGTAGGCCAGGCCGTTGCCAATGCAGCCGCCCTCGCCCCACACGAGCACCGGCGTCTTCATCGACGCCGGCGTCGCAGGCCGGTAGACGGTGTGGTCGCGCAGGTCGCCCGGCTCAGACCAGCTCACCCGATAGGGGCCGGTGGCGGCGTTGGCCGGAGCGGCCGCGAGGCCGACGGAGCCCAGCGCAGCGGCCGCTGCCGTGGCTGCAAGTGCCGCACGACGAGCGCGCGGGCCGAGCTGAAAAGGCAGCGCGTGCGGACGCAGCGCAGGACGGAGAACGTTCAGGTGCATGGCGGTCCCGCGCCACGGGGGACGACAAGTCCGCGGCCGGGATCACCAGTCTTGCACAGAGAGAAACAGATGTTTTCTTTTAGCCTGGGGGCGGTTCGCGGCGCCCGCGACGCCTAAGGCGGCGATGGCGAACTCTGCGGCGACTTCGCGCAAGCGGCGATCGCGCGTGAGCAGCCGCGTGCCGGGTTGCAACAGCACGCTCGCGATGAGGTGCGCGTCGACGTAGCCGATGCCGCGCCCCGTGAGCCCGCGACGCGCAATGAGCCCCAGCACTTCGGCGGTACTCGCGACGGGCGCTTCGGGCAGGTCGGCCAGCGCTTCAGCCACTGGGCCGTCGGCCGGCATGCCACCGAGTGCCAGCTCCCCGAGGATCCACGGGTGCACCAGCACCTCGCCGGCGAGCAGCGCGTCGCCGAGCTCTTCGTCGGACGATCGCAGGTGGTCGACCCAGACGCTGGTGTCGACGAGGATCACGCCGCCGGACGACGCCGCGGCGCCTCGGTCAGGTCCGGCAAGGACCCGCCGAGGCGCTGCAGACGCCGCGCGCTCTCACGCTCAACCAGCGCCTGCAGCGCCTCACGCAACAGGACCGACCGCTCCTTCGTGCCCGTCAGCGCCTGCGCCTTCGCGAGCAGCGCGTCGTCGAGGGTCACGGTCGTACGCATGTGCATCACGTTAGCGCATCAGGTGATGCGCTAATCGACGCCTGCGTCACGTCCGTCAGCGGCCAAGAGCCACAGCGGCTGAGAAGTGGAGGTCACCAGCTGAGTGGGCACACTCGTCTAGTCAATTGGGCCAGTCTCCTGGCTCCAGATGAGCTTTCCGTCGCCGTCGCGCACGATGCGGCTGATGCGGTCGCCGTCGTATTCGGCTCGGAGCGGCAGGCCCTCCTGGCAAACCCACCGCGGCAGAGTCTGTAGCCGCGCCACGGCTGCAGACGCAGCCGGCCCGGCAGCCTCTAGCTCTTCCGCAGAAAAATCGAGAAGCGGGTTCCTGCTCCACAACCAGGAGTCCGATCCCACCGGGTGTCCCTCGCGATACTCATAGCGCTCGGCGGTGATCTGCGCACGATCCGGACCGATCTCCCACCACCCAACTACGCGGTTCTCCTCCAGTTGCTCGAACGCAACACCGTAGGTTCCATCGTTGTGCCGCTCGACCTCAACGACGCCGTCGCGCCAGGGGAACCGCGCTCCCTCGACGGCGACTTCGAGCGAGTTGAGAAGCCGCTTCCGCCAGCAGACGAACGTGCCGTCCACTCCGACGGCGTATTCCGACCAGCCCAGCGGCGAGTCTGGAGCGGCCTCCAAGAGCGCCGCCTCCGGGTGCAGGAGATCCTGAAACGGAGCTTTCGATGTGACCGGGGTGTCCTGCGTCCAGCGCCAGCGGACGCCTCGCCCAGCCGCTAGAGCGTGCTGGGCTAGGAGATCGGGATCGTCCGCCAGGGCCATGACCGCGTCAGGAAAGCGGACGTCATCGATGTCGGGGCCGAAGGGCATCAGTGAGGGAACTGTCTAGCTTGGAGTGCGAAGGCGATGCCCTTCAACGCCAGCGTCATGGCGAGCTTGTTGTCTGAGCCGGATTTCGATGAATCGCAAACCTTCCACATCGGGCGGAGCGCCTCGTTCACGTTGCGGAAGTAGGCGTTGGTGTGCAAGCCACGGTGCTGGGCATCATTGAGCCAGACCCCGTTCGCCGGGTCGTTTGGCCCCGTACCGCAGTTCTGCAGCACGGCTCTGCCGAACGCCGCCCGTCGATCACCTGTGGCGACGATGTGATGGGCGTGGAAGCCGTTCTTTCGCTGGCGTGCGGCGCGACGCTCGGCATCACCGGGCTTGTCCTTGGCACGTTTTTCGATGTTGCGCCCAAGCGTGCGCCCTGAGTTGGAGCCGCGGGCGTTCTTGAACGTCTGTGCAAGCTGCGTCGGGTTCGGCGCCCAATTCCTGGCCGCCGGGATGGTACGGGCCGGGATCTTGCTGGCCGAAGAGACTTTCTTGAGTTTTCCAACGACGTTCGCAGTGCGGGCTGCCTGCGGGCAGAACCGTAGGCACAGACCCACCGCGACGAGCGGCGCCACGCTCTGCTGCGCGTACTCCGCGTAGAGTTCGGTTCCCTCTTCCCATTCAGCATCCCAAGCCAGCGACAGCCCCGAGTCTGCTTCGTCCTGCGTCTCCGCGAGGTTGGGGTCCTCGATGCTGGCGTCGGACCAATCCTCGCCAAAGGCAAACGAGTCAACGACCGCACGCGAAACCCGAGGCGCGGCGCCTAGCTCGGCGACCAATCCAGGTCCGTACTGGGGGGCCACACGGTCGCGGTCGCCCTCGCCGATGTACCAAAGCTGGGCGTCGGTGACGTCATAGATCAACGAGTCATTGGGAATCGACACCCGCATGCGCTCATCGGTGTACGCCCGATCGGTCTCCGCCAGGCCGAAGTAGAGTGCACCTGCGTTCGGGTCGCTCGAGGCACCGCGGAATCCCGCGATGAAGGCATCCGCTTCGGCCGCCGTATCGACCTTCCAATTCGCCCCGCCGTACGTCCGCGAGGAGAGTGCCGTCGCCTCTATGCGTGCCGTGACGTAGGTCAGGTCGCTTGGCGTGAGGCCGACACGCAGCGCGTTTGCTGCGGCGTCTGAGCTGGCTGCGCGGATCGCCGTGATGACGTTGTCGGCTTCGGCGGGTGAGTCGACTTTGGCGTTGGGGCCGCCGAGGTCCCAGGAGGTCGTGTATTGGTCGTCGACGGCGGGGAGGGAGCCGATAGCGCCGAGTTCGGCGGAGTTCCAGCCGGAGGTTGGGCCGAACCACCAGGCGCCGAGTTGGCCGTTGGTGCGGGTGTAGTAGACGAAGCGGGCGCCGTCGCTACCTACGACGATCGATGGGGAGCCGGCGACGAGGCCGCTGTAGCCGGCGCCGTCGTCGGTGGGCGGGCCGCTTACTGGGAATTTGTGGACGCCGAGCTGGCCGTTGGCGCGGCGGTAGTAGGCGTAGTACTCGCCGTTGGGCGTGAAGGCCGGGGCTGGGTCGTCGAGGAGGTTGCCGGTGGTGCCCCACGTGGTGTAGTTCCAGTTGACGCCGTCGGGCGCGAACCACCAGAGGCCGAGCTGGCCGCTGGCGGTTCGGAATGAGATGTATCGGTTGCCGGTGGCTGTGACGGCCGGTTTGGGGTTGCCGGCGACTTGGCCGGCGGTGCCGGAGGCGGTGTAGTTGAGGTTGACGTTGTCGGCGAAGAACTTCCACGTCCCCAGCTGCCCGTTTGGCGTGCGGAAGTAGACGTAGCGGTCGCCGTTGGGTGCGACGACTGCGGCGGGGTCGCCGACGACGGTGCCGGCGTTCCCGACGCTCGATTCGTTCCAGTTGACTCCGTCAGCGAAGAACCGCCAGACGCCGAGCTGCCCGTTGGGGCGCCGGAAGTACACGTAGCGATCGCCGTTGGCCGCGACGACGGCGCTCGGGCTGCCGACCACGGTGTCGGCAAGGCCGACGTCCGACTCGTTCCAGTTGACGCCGTCAGCGAAGTGCCTCCAAACGCCGAGCTGCCCGCTGGGCCGCCGGAAGTAGACGTAGCGGTCGCCGTTGGCCACGCGGACCGCGCTTACGTCGCCCCGGACGGAATCCGCGAGACCCCACGTGAGCGAGTTCACGCCGCCGCTCGCAGGGATCGACCAGGCGCCAAGCTGCCCGGTCGAGGTTCGGAAGTAGACGTAGCGGCCGCCGTCGCTTGTGGTCACGGTCGATGGCGCGACGCCGCGAGCTTGGGCGCCGGTCGGCGCCGCAACTCCTGCAGCTGATGCGAGAAGCAGCGCGCCGGCAAGCAGGCGACTGCGGCCGCTGCGTTTGCGCAGCGGCGTGCGTCGAATATTGGTCATGGGCGTCCTTATCGGAGGGTGGGTGGGAGCCAGACCGACCGGGGGACGCCGAGACTGAGGGTGGGGAGCTGCGGGACGCTTCCGGCGCGAGAGCTAACCAGTTCACCACCCAAAAGTCCAGGGCGTAGACACGCCGTCAACTGGAGAGTCGGGATGCCGTCCCCCGGACCGAATTGCCAGCGATGACTTTCGGCGCCCGGCACGGTCTACTCCTCCAAACGCTGGAACCGCGTCGGCCCCGCGCGCCAACGCAGCGGACAGATCCTGGCCGCAATTGACGAGAGAGTCGGAGACATGACAAAGCCAACACCCACCGGCCTGGCCATCGAGGCGAGTGGCCTGACGAAACGCTTCGGCGACGTGGAGGCGCTGACCGGCGTCGATCTGCGCGTCGAGCCGGGCACCGTCCTCGGCGTGCTCGGGCCGAACGGCGCCGGGAAGACGACGACGGTCCGCATCCTCACGACGCTGCTGGCGCCCGACCAGGGGACCGCGCGCGTGGCGGGCCTGGATGTGGTGCGTGACGCGGAGAAGCTGCGGCACAAGATCGGCCTCGCGGGGCAGTACGCGGCGGTCGACGAGAACCTCACGGGCACGGAGAACCTCACGATGGTCGGCCGGCTCTATGGCAACAAGCGCGGCCCGGCGAAGCAGCGGGCGACGCAGCTGCTCGACCGGTTCCGGCTCGACGAGGCCGCCGACCGCCTCGTGCGCACCTACTCGGGCGGCATGCGGCGCCGGCTCGACCTCGCGGCGGCCCTGGTGGCCGAGCCGCCGGTCCTGTTCCTCGACGAGCCGACGACGGGCCTGGACCCGCGCAGCCGCCTGGACCTGTGGGAGACGATCGAAGAACTGGTCGGCGGCGGGACGACGGTGCTGCTGACGACGCAGTACCTCGACGAGGCCGACCGCCTGGCCGACAACATCGCCGTGATCGACCACGGCAAAGTGATCGCCGAGGGCACAGCCGACCAGCTCAAGGGCCGCGTCGGCGGCGACCGCCTCGACGTGTCGTTCACCGACCCGGCGCACGCCGATGCAGCGGTCGAAGCGCTGGCCTCGCTCGCGTCCGAGCGGCCGGTCGCAAGCGGCAGCACCGTGCACGTGGTGATGGCCGACCCGCAGGGCGCGATCACCCGCGCGGTGCACGCGCTCGACGCGGCGAACCTGGCGGCCGACGACCTCGTCGTGCGCCGACCGACGCTCGACGACGTGTTCCTCACGCTCACGGGCCGCGCGACCGCGAGCGAGAGCGAGGGCGACGCAGAACACGATGCCAAGACCCGACCGGAGGTAGCGGCATGAGCCGGCTCGTTTCCGACACCCTCACGATGGCGGAACGCAACATCATCCGCCTGCCGCGCCAGCCCGACATGCTGCTCGGATTCACCGTGCAGCCGATCATGTTCGTGCTGCTCTTCGCCTACGTGTTCGGCGGAGCCATCGACCCCGGCCAGTTCGGTTACGCAGGGATGGACTACATCGACTTCCTGATCCCGGGGATCATCGTCCAGTCGATCGCCTTCGGCGGGTTCGCGACCGCACTCGGCCTCTGCGAAGACCTCGGCAAAGGGCTCATCGACCGGTTCCGCTCGCTGCCGACGGCCCGCGCTGCGGTGCTGTCGGGGCGGGCGATCGCCGACATCGTGACCAACTCCGTCTCGATCGCGATCCTGCTGATCACGGGCCTGATCATCGGCTTCTCGTTCCAGACCGGAGCGGCCGACATCATCGCGGGCATCGCGCTGCTGCTGTTCTTCGGCTTCGCGTCGTCGTTCGTGTTCGCGCTGATCGGCATGACGGCGTCGACGCCGGAGGCCGCGAACGGCATCGGATTCACGCTGATCTTCCCGATCACGTTTATCTCCTCAGCGTTCGTGCCGGTCGAATCGATGCCCGAGATTCTGCAGACGGTGGCCGATCTCAATCCGGTGACGTTCGTTGTCGATGCGATTCGCCACCTGTGGCTCGGTGGCCCAGCGGGTGACGCCATCTGGGCGTCACTGGTGTGGACGGTCGCCCTCATCGCGATTTTCGCCCCGCTGGCCGTGCGGAAATACCGGCGCGCCGCCTCGCACTAACAGCATTAGGCGGCCCACAACGGGTGAATACAGGGTGCACGATGTCGCGCGAGGCGCGATTTGTCGTCACCCTGTATTCCCATGGAGGTGAACGGGGTTCTGCGTAGGGGCGGCGAAGGACGCCGATGAGCGCTCCGCACCGCACCGCGCCGGCGCCCCTTGTCGGCCGCGCCGCCGAACTCGCCCACCTGCGCGACCTGCTCGCCGGCGCGTCCGAAAGCAACGGCAGCGCGGTCCTGCTCCGCGGTGAGCCAGGGCTCGGAAAGAGCGCCCTGATCACGCAGCTCGTCGACGACGCCGCCGACTTCACCGTGCTGCGCTGCCGCGGCGTGGAGACCGAGGCCGAGCTGCCGTTCGCCGCGCTGCACGAGCTCCTCCTGCCGCTTGCGCCGCAGTTCCGGGCACTGCCCACAGAGCAGCGCGAAGCCCTCGACGCGGCGCTGTCGATGGTCTCCGAGCCGGCGTCGGTCGTGCACGCGTCGATCGCGACGCTGACGCTGATCGCCAACGCCGCGGTGGCCGCGCCGGTGCTGGTGATCGCCGACGACGCCCACTGGCTCGACGAGTCCAGCCTGCTCGTCCTCACGTTCGTCGCGCGACGCATCACCTACGACCGCGTCCTGCTCGTCGCCGCCGAACGCCCGGGGCGCGAAGCCGGTGGACCGCTCGGCGAAGTCCTCGAACTGTCGCCGCTCTCGACCGGCGAGGTCGAGCAGCTCGCAGGACACCTCACCGCCAAGCAGCTCGCGGGCGAAACGGCCAACGCCATCGCCGCGGCCACCGGCGGCAACCCGCTCGCGGTGATCGAGACGATGCGGCTGCTCGGCAGCAACCTCGACCGCATCGGCAGCGCGTTCGACGAACCGCTGCCGCCCGGCGAGCTGATCGAGCGCGGCTTCGCGAGCCGCCTCGCCGACCTGCCCGCCGACACCCGCGAGGCCCTCGCCGTCGCCGCCACCACCTTCACGGAGTCGGCGGAGATCGTCACGCGCGCGACCGACCACCTCGGTCTGCCCGCCGACGCGCTCGACGCCGCAGAGCGAGCCGGGATCATGGTCCGCCAGTTCGACAGCCTGCGGTTCTCACACCCACTCCTGCGCGCGCTCGTGTTCCACGGCGCGGCGCCAAGCGACCGCCGCCGATTCCACGCGGCGCTGGCGGCCGTCGCCACCGACCCGGGCGTGCAGGCCTGGCACGCCGCCTCAGCC
>JAEZDB010000193.1 GCA_023429855.1 Actinomycetes bacterium | reverse complement strand
CTCACGGTCCGCGCGAGCCCCGACGGCGCGGTGGCTCCGCCCCGGCGCACGTTCGACGTGTTCGTCCGGCTGCTGGTTCGCGACGGCGCCGGGCGGATCGGCGTCGCGCGCTGCTCCACGTCGACGTCCGACGTGCAGCTGCAGGCGCTGGCCGAGCAGGCGCACGCGCAGGCGGCCGCCGCCCGTACCGACCTGCGTGCGATGCCCGACGTGGTTCCGGGCGCCGACCACGAGGGCTTCGACGTGCCGACCGCCGCGCTCGATCCGCTCCACGCAGCAGGTGCAGCGCGGCAGGCGGCGGCGTCGATCGGGATGACCGTCGGCCGCGACCGCTCGGCCTGCTGGCGGTCGGAGGACGTCGGACTGGCGGTGGCCCGAAGCGGCGGAGACGTCGTGACCGACCGCCGCACCGCGGCGCAGATCTGCGCGGAGGCCGTTGACGGCGACGGGAGGCTCGTCGGGTACGCGCAGGGCAGCGCCCCCGCGATGATGGACCTGCACGCCGAGGTGATCGGCCGGCGGGCCACTCCGCTCGCGCTGCCGTCGGAGCGCAGCGGCGGGCCTGAGCTGCTGGCCGCGCACGAGCGCGTCGTCCTCTTGCCGCCCGCGTTGGCGCCGCTGCTCGTCGCCCTGGGCCGGGCCGCGCTCACCGGTCACAGCCACGCGGTCGGCACCAGCCCCTACACGGGCCGGGCGGGGCTTCCCGTGGCACCGCCGAGCGTCTCGCTGACCGACGCGCCGCGCTACCTCCACACGATCGCGCGCGCAATCGACGTCGAGGGCGTCTCGGCGCAGGCCGTCACGCTCGTCGACGAGGGGCGGTTCGGCGCTCCGGTGCACGACACGCTGTCGGCGACCGAGGCCGGGCTCGACGCGTCGACCGGCCACGCGTCGGAGCTGGGCGGTACGCCGCCCGGTGCGCACGCCCGCAACCTGCTGCTCGCTCCCGGGCAGGCCGCAGGTGTCGACGAGCTCGTCATGCCGCTGGACTGGTCGATCGTGATCAGCCGGATCGACGAGGTCGTGCCGGAAGGCCCGGGCTCGACGCGCTTTTCAGCAATTGGGCGGGCCGCCTACGCCGTGGAGCGCGGCACCCCGCGACACCTGCTCGGCGACGTCCTCCTCGCCGGTGACCTGGCCG
Source organism: Actinomycetes bacterium (assembly GCA_023429855.1). GTDB lineage: Bacteria > Actinomycetota > Thermoleophilia > Solirubrobacterales > Solirubrobacteraceae > JAGIBJ01. The sequence continues at coordinate 2,093 of JAEZDB010000193.1, read as the reverse complement.
AGGTCCTCGCCGGCATCGACCGGCTCACGTCGATCGGCGAACTCGTCGCCTGCCTGCACCGCATGCCCGAGCGCACGACGGCGACGCACTGTCCCGCGGTCACGACCGCCGGGATCAGAGTGCTGATCTAGAACCGCTCGCTGCCCAGTTCAAGCGGCCTGGCGCTAGGCCAGTTTGATGAGGGCGATGGTGTTGAGGACCCAGAGGACGATCAGGGCGATCGTCCAGCGGGTGACGTTGCGCTCCATCATGGAGCCGCCGCCGAGGGAGCCCTGGCCGCCGCCGACGCCGAACGCGCCGGAGAGTCCGCCGTCTTTGCCGGCGTGCGCGAGGACTCCGGCGATGAGGCCGATCGAGAGGATCAGCTGGAGGATCTGAAGGGCGGCTTCCATGGGCTGCTTAGGGTAGCGGACTGAGTTCGGCCTGGGCGTCGTCGATGGCGGCTTCGGCCTGATCGAGGGCGTGAAGCAGGTCGGCGGCTTGCGCGCGCAGGGCGCGTTCGAGCGGGGCAGCGTCGGCGTCGGCGAGTTTGCCGGCCGCGCGATCGGCGCGCAGTTCGCGGATCTCGTCGAGCTTGCGGTCCTTGGCGAGCTGCGCGCGGTCGCGATCGGCGAGGAGGCGCGGGTCGATGCTGGCGGGTGCGGCGGCGCCGGGGCGCAGCGGGCCGGAGACGAACCAGAGGACGGCGGCGGCGATCGCCATCACGATGAGGAACTGCAGGAGCACGGCGGTCTACTTTGGCAGTCGGAGGCGGGAGACGACGACGTCGTGGTCGGAGCCCGGCAGATGGTGGACGGAGACGGCGTCGACCGCGACCTGGTCGGAGACCAGGACGTGGTCGATCGTGAGCGTGGCCCAGCGGCCGTTGGACCATGTCGGGCGCCACGCGTCGCCGGTCTGGTCGGCGGCGTCGCGGTAGCCGCGGGCGAGCAGGCGCTTGAACGGGTGATGGTCGAGGGTGGCGTTGTAGTCGCCCGCGAGGATCGTCGGGGTCGTGGCGCTGGCGCTGGGCAAAGCGCTGATCCGGCGCTTCCAGGGCCGCAGCAGTTCGGCGCGGAAGGGCGGCGGCGGGTGCACGCTGCGGACGTGGACCGCACCGGCGCCCGGGACGGCGACGAGGCCGCCGCGCGAGCGGAAGTCGTAGCGGGTCGGCGGGATCTCGCTGATCGGATAGCGCGAGTAGAGCGAGACACCGCGCGCGCCGGGCGCCGGGTGCAGCGCGCCGTACGGCAGCAGCTCTCGGAGCCCGGTGGCGGCAAGGTCTTCGGTGAAGTCGGGCGTGTCTTCTTGCACGGCGAGCACGTCGACGCGGTCGCGGCGTACGAGGCGCGCCAGCTCGGCAGCGTCGCCCTCTCCGAACATCACGTTGCTCGTGGCGACGGTGAGGTGCGGGCCGCGGGCGACGGGCTGCTCGTCGCTCGTGATTCGGTCGGCGCGCGGCACGAGCAGTACCGCGAGCCCGGCGGCGGCGACCGCGGCGACGACGCGCGCCTTGAGCGCGAGCGCGAGGACGAGGATCGCGACGGTCGCCACCAGAGCGTATGGCAGAAACGCCAGGGCGCTCGGCACGAACCAGGCGAAGTCCAGGTCGACGGCGGCGAGGAGCACGAAGGGCAGCCAGAGGAGTGCCAGCGCAAACAGCAGCGGACGGAGCACCTGCCGGAGGGGACGGCGGATCACGCCACCGATCCTGAAGGTCGAGCGGCATTGAGGACGCCGGTTCCCGGTGCGTCACCGCAAGCCGTCTCCCGCGAGCGCCGGCCGCGGAGTCAGAGGGCCTGGCCAGAGGCAGTGTCGGATTACGCCCTCCGGCGGGCGTGATCACGAGCGCTGGCACGCCAGTTCACGCCCTCCTGGCGCTGTGCTCAGCCCTGCTCTCGCGGGTGCCTGCACAGCCTCGTGAGGGCGTAATCACGAGTGCTGGCGCGCCAATCCACACCCTGTTGGGGGCGTGATTCGCCACTGCTCGTTGGGCGGGTCACCCGTCACCGCTGTGCGCTTGCGGCGAACGGGCGCGCCGCAGGCCGCTGCCGAGCGGTCGAACGGTCGGCCGACAGGGCGCAGCCGGCGGCGCAGGCGCGTCAGGCGGGGCC
>JAEZDB010000099.1 GCA_023429855.1 Actinomycetes bacterium | reverse complement strand
GCGCGGCGCCGCGTAGAGCGTCAGCCGCCCTGCAGCGCCTGCCGCATCACGGCGGCGGCGTCTTGCAGCAACGCGGGCCCCACGAGGAGCCGCTGGCCGATCCGCAGCGCGGGAACGCTGGTGACGCCCGCGCCGCGCGCTGCCTCGGTCGCGGCATCAGCCTGCTGGCCAACGCGGTCGCGCGAGAGCGCCTGGTCGATCGCGCGAGGGTGGATCTCCGAAGCGGCCGCCGCGAGGTAGATCGTCGTGATGCTGCTCGGGTCGGCGCCGCCGGCGTAGATCTGCCGGAAGAGCGACAGCGAGAAGACCGCGACCTTGCCGATCGACTTGGCGTAGGTCGCCGCGCGGACGGCGTCGGCGGTGTCGAGGTCGGGAAAGCCCGCGGGCCAGACGAGCGGCAGCACGTCGGAGCGGCCGGCGACCTCTTCGATGTTGGCGCGCCGCGCGTCGTCGTCGGGAGCCGGCAGCGGGTCGAGTTCCGCCGAACGGACCGGGATCAGCTCGGGCGCGAACGCCGCGAGCGACTTGGCGAGCCGCTCGAGCGCGAGGTAGCTCTCCGGGCTCGCGAAGTCGTAGTAGAACGCGATGTTCGCGGTCGGTCGCGGCGTCTCGCCGTCGCCGTCGCCACCGTGCTGCTCGACCTCGATGCCCATCGCAGACCAGGCTAGATCAGCGGGCCTGCCGGCGCCGAGCGACCCGCGCCGCTACCGGTGCAGCATCGACGCCAGCGCGAACGCGACCGCACTGACGCAGATCACGGCGAATAGCGCGCCCACCGCGTAGTTCGCCGCCGCGGCACCGCCGCGGCCTTCTCGCTGGGCCGTGCTGCCGAGGATCATGCCCCGCATCGCCAGGCCGTAGGCGATGGCGAGGCCCACGCCGGCGCCAAGCCCGAACAGGACGACCTCGAGCATGTCGCGCCAGAGGTGGAAGTCGGAACTTGCCGACGAGGCGATCAACCCGGTCATGCGGCCTCCGTCGCGAGCGGCGGCGGCGTCTGCCGGGCTTTGAGGAAGAACCCGATGGCGACCAGCAGGATGGCGCAGACCGCGATCGGGCCGGTCGTCCCTCCGCCGGCGATCGACGAGATCCCGTAGGCCACGGCCCCTGTGATTCCCGCGGCCGGAATCGTCAGCACCCAGGCGACCGCCATGTTGCCCGCGACGCCCCAGCGCACGGCCGACAGTCGCTTGGCGGCGCCCGCGCCCACCACGCCGCCGGAGATCACGTGCGTGGTCGAGAGCGGGAAGCCGACGTGCGTCGCCGCGAGGATCACGGCCGCGCCGGAGCCCTGCGCGGTAAAGCCTTGGGCAGCGTCCATCTTGATGATCTTGCTGCCCATCGTGCGGATGATCCGCCAGCCGCCCGAGTAGGTGCCGAGGGCGATCGCCGCCGCCGACGAGAACACGACCCAGAACGGGATCTCGGGGTCGACCGGTGAGAGCGTGCCGTGCGCCACGAGCGCGAGCGTGATGATGCCCATCGTCTTCTGGGCGTCGTTCGTGCCGTGCGCGAGCGCGAGCAGCGAGCCCGACGCGATCTGCCCGAGGCGGTAGCCGCGCGTGACCGGCCCGGGGCGGAGCCGGCCGATGATCCGGTACGAGCAGAGGATCGCGATCCCGGCCACCGAGAAGGCGAGCACCGGAGCGACGAACGCGGGGATGACGACCTTGCCGAGCAGACCCTCGCCGTCGATCGCCGACGGACCCGCGGCGGCGAGCATCGCGCCCACCACGCCGCCGATCAGCGCATGCGAGGAGCTCGACGGCAGACCGAACCACCACGTGAGCAGGTTCCAGAGGATCGCGCCGACGAGGCCGGCGAAAACGACCTGCAGCGTGATGAGCTCGGCGTCGACCAGACCGCTGGCGATGGTTGCCGCCACCTTGAGCGACAGGAACGCGCCGACGAAGTTCAGGACGGCGGCGATGAGGATCGCCAGGCGCGGTGGCAACGCCCGCGTGGAGATCGACGTTGCGACGACGTTGGCCGTGTCGTGGAACCCGTTCGTGAAGTCGAAGATAAGCGCCGCAGCGACGACCAGGTAGAGGAGGAGATCAGAGCTCATGAGCTTGCGAGCAAAGGCGGGGGAGCGCGTCGCTAGCGGTTCTTGATGACGATGCCCTCGAGGATGTTGGCGACGCGCTCGGTAGCGTCGATCGCGTCCTCGAGCCGTTCGAAGATGTCTTTCCAGCGGATCACGACCATCGGGTCGATCCCGCCGTCGAACAGGCCGGCGATCGCGGAACGCGACAAGCGGTCGCCCTCGTTTTCCAGGCGGTTGACCTCGACGGTCCAGTGGCGGATGTCGCCGAAGTTGCGCAGCCGCGGCATGGCCTGGTGGAGCGCCTTCGTGGCCTCGATCAGGATGTCGCAGAGGCCGCTGGCCTCTTCCATCGGCGCCTCGACCTTGTAGAGCAGGATCAGGTCGGCGGTCTCGTCGATCAGGTCGACGACATCGTCGAGCGCCGAGGCGAGCTGGAGGATGTCTTCCCGCTCCAGCGGCGTGACGAAGGTCGCGTTGAGGTGCTGGATGATGTCGTGGGTGACGCGGTCGGTGTCGGCCTCGACGCTGCCGATCTGCTTGGCCAGCTCGGGTTTGTCGGGGAGACCCTCGACGAATTCGCCGAGCAGTTCCGCCGCGCGGACGCCGTTCAGCGCCGCCTCTTCAAAGAGCTCGAAGTAGCGGGTGTCGCGTCCGGTGAAAACCTCGGTCAGGCGAGCCATGGGCGCGAGCATACGGGTTCACAGGGCAGTAACACCGTGCCGGGCCGCCGTCCGCTCTGCTTGAGGGTTCAGCTCGTGGGCTGCGCGTGGGGCCGAGCGAGGGAGAACCCGTCGCGGCCCGCCGCCTTCACGGCGTAGAGCGCGGCGTCGGCGTCGGCGAACGCCTCGTCGCTGCTGGCGTGCTCGCCGCCGAGTACCGCAACGCCCACACTGGCCGTGACCGGAGGCGGTCCGTTCCTCTCGGCGAACCGCTGCCCGAGCACGCGGAGGGCCTGGCTGATCTTGTCGGCCACGATCGTCGCTTCGGAGGCGCCGGCCTTCGGCAGCAGCACGGCGAACTCGTCACCGCCGAGGCGGCCGATCGTGTCGCTGTCACGCAGCACCTCACGCAGCGTGTCGGCGACGCCGGTCAGCACCCAGTCGCCGGCGGCGTGGCCGTGGGAGTCGTTCACCGCCTTGAAGTGGTCGAGGTCGATCATCAGCAGCGTCGCCGGTTCGCGGTAGCGGCGCACGCACGCAAGCTGCGTCTCGAGGCACTCCTCGAACGAACGGCGGTTCCGCAGGTCGGTTAGCGGATCGTGGTTGGCGAGGTGCTGGAGCTGCTCGGCGAACTCGTGGCGCTCGGTGATGTCGACGACGTGCGCGAGGATGAACTCGGGCTTGCCCTCCGAGTCGGTGAGCACCGTCGTGTTGAGCGACACCCACACGATGTGGCCGTCGGCGTGGAGGTAGCGCTTCTCGGTCGAGAAGCCGGTCGAGGCGCCCGAGAGGAGGTCCTTGACCTGACGTTGCGTGACGGCGATGTCGGCAGGGTGCGTCACGTTCGGCGGACCCATCTGGAGCAGCGCGCCGATGTCGTAGCCCGTGATGCGCGCCATCGCCTCGTTGACCTGGACGAACTTGCCTTCGGTGCTCACGAGCGCCATCCCGACCGGCGCGCTGTCGAACACGCGGGCAAAGCGGTTCTGCGCTTCGGCGCGGGCCGATTCGGCCCCCATCAGCGCGGTCACGTCGCTGGCCACGAGCAGGCCGCTGCGTGCCTGGCCCGGGAGCGGCAGCGCCTGCATCCAATAGCGCTTGCCGGCCGACCGGATGCCGTTGAACGAGAAGCCGGAGGCCTGTCCGTCGAGGGCTCCGCGGACCCCGCGGAGGACGGTCGCGTTGTGCTCGAACACGTCGCCGACACGCATCCCGTCGAGCTCCTCGGCGCTCCACCCGGCGTGCGGCAGCAGGCCGCCGCTGGCGCTCACGATGCGCAGGTCGGCGTCGAACCGCAGCACCGCCAGGTCGGGCAGGTGCGTGAGCAGCTCGTTCACGGCGGCCTGATCGGCTTCGCGGTCGCGGACGGCCTGGTCGCGCTCGGCCTGGCGCAGGCGGGCGAGTTCGTCGGCGCGCTCGGCGGCGACCACGGCCTGCCAGGTAAACGCGGTGATGAGCAGCGTCAGCAGCGTGAGGATGATGGCCGCGGCCTGGGCTTTCGACAGGCCGAAGAAGGCTTTGGCGACGGGCGGGCTCGCCACGCTGAACTCCCACGTGCGGCCGGCGATCACGGCCTTGGCGGAGGACACGTCGCCGCTGAGGGCCTCACCGAGTTTGAAGCCGGGTGCGCCGTCGATCCGGACTTGGGTCGGTGCCTGCGCGTCCCGTGGCGAGAGGATCGAGAGGTCGCTGAACCGGAAGGTCGCGGCGACGAAGCCGATCGGCTTCCGCGTTGCGGTGGGGCCGGAGTCGGCGCGGAAGGCCGGGACGTAGAGGCGCACGGCCGGCTGCGTGCCGCCGAGCAAGAAGGGGGTCGTCGACTGGGGCGTGCCGGTGCGCTCGGCGGCGGCGATGGCCTCGGCGTCGGCAGGCAGCAGCAGGCGGTCCTGGCCGACCTGGGCCTGGTTGTCGTCGGCCGTCTTGATGAAACGCACGACGGCGCTGCGGCGGGGGCCGTCGACGAGTTTCACGAACGCCAAGGAGGTGGCCTTGGAGTCCTGCAGCATCGGATCGGTGTAGGCCGAGAACTCCTGCTCGGAGACGGCTTGGCTGGCGTTGAAGAGGCCCGCGACGTCGGAGACCCGCGCACTCAGCGCCTCACCGAGCGCCGCTGCGGACTGCGTCGTCGTCTCGAGCGCGTGCTCTCGCGCGACCTTGGCGGTCGCGCGGTCGTCGGCGGCGCTCAGGAGCGCGACGGCAACGGTGACCACGCCGAGGATGACCGCGACGAGCAGGGGGAGGGCTCGGCGTCCGAACACACTGCACTATCGGTCTGCGTTCGCGGCCCGTCAAAGCAGATGGGCCGGTTGGCTGGGCCCCTCGGCCCACCGCTCGGCCAAGAACGCCGTTCGCCCGCTTTTCCACCGGATCGTCCGTCCAGTTGCGGCCAAAAGCGGTCATGGGCGTCCGCTGGTGGCGAGCCTACGATCCGTGCCATGCCAGGCCAGCTCCGTGTGTTCATCGCGACGTCGCTCGACGGGTTCATCGCCGGACCCGATCACGACCTGTCGTGGCTGCCCGTGCCCGAGCCAGGTGGCGAGGACTACGGATTTGCGGCCTTCATGGCGGAGACGGCCGCGATGCTCATGGGCCGCGCCACCTACGACGTGGTCGACGGCATGGAGGGCGACGAGTGGTTCTACGGCGACACGCCCGTCTTCGTGGCCACGTCGCGCCCGCTCGAGCCGAAGCAGCCGACCGTACGGGCGATCAGCGGCGAACCGGTCGACCTCGTCGCCGCCGTGCAGGCCGAGGTCGGCGACGGCAACATCTACGTCGACGGTGGCACCCTGATCCGCTCGCTGCTCGACGCCGGGCTCGTCGATCAGGTGATCGTGACGGTCGTGCCGGTGGTGCTCGGCGCTGGCTTCCCGCTGTTCGCGGGCGTGGTTCGGCGGCATGAGCTCGAGCTGCTCGGCACCGAGGCGTACGACAACGGACTCGTGCAGCTGCGGTACGACGTCCGCCAATAGCCACGGGCGAATCACCCCGAAAATCACCCCTCCTTCACCTCGCCGGGACGGCCTGCCAAACCTAGAGTCCGGCGCATGAGTGAAGAGCTTGAGATCGGGCCGGTCGACGTCGTCGTCATCGGGTGGCCGTCGGGAACCCCGCAGACCGGTGAGGCCGCGCCGCTGCTGCTCGACCTCGTCGACCGCGGCGTCATCAAGATCCTCGACCTGCTGGCGGTCAAGAAGGACGAGGACGGCAACGTCGGAGTGATCGCGCTGACCGACGGCGGCGGCGAGGGCCCCGGCGAGTGGTTGGTCTTCGAAGGCGCGCAGTCGGGGCTGCTCGGAGAGGAGGACGCGTCGGTCGCCGCCGAGGGTCTCGCGCCCGGCGAGGCGGCGTTGCTGATCTGCTTCGAGAACGCGTGGGCAGCGCCCTTCGCGTCGGCGGTACGCCGCAACGGCGGGCAGCTCATCGCGTTCGAACGCGTCGCTACCGCTGACCTGCTCGACGCCGCCACTGCCCTTGGCGCGGCGTAGTCCGCCGCCGCTCGTTTCCTCAGGAGAACCACCATGCCTCTACTTCGCACCGTGGCCCGCACCGCCGTGATCTCCGGCACCGCCACCGCTGTTTCCAACAACGTGAGCCGCCGCCAGGCCGGCCGCTGGGCCGAGAAGGAGACCGCTCAGGCCGCCTACGCCCAGGAGCCCGCGTACGTGCAGCAGCAGTACGTGCAGCCGCCGGCGCCCGCCGCGCCAGCCGAGGACGACACGATCGCCCAGATCAAGCAGCTCGGCGACCTCAAAGCCGCAGGCGTCCTCACCGACGCCGAGTTCGCGGCCGCCAAGGCCAAGCTCCTCGGGATCTAAGCCCGCCGCCACGCGCGAGCGCTCGACCACGTGCGCCGTCAGGAAGGCGGCGTCGCGGTCGATCGCCGCGAACCGGCCTGAGCCCCAGGTGTGCAGCCAGGGCAGGCCGAGCACGTAGAGCCCGTCGGTCGGCGTGACGCCGCGGACGTGATCGGGTAGCCAGACGGGTCGAGCCACGGCAGGTCGACCCACGACCAGTCTGGGCGAAAGCCCGTGGCCCAGATCACGCTGCGCACGCCGCCGTCGGCCCACGCGAGCGCGGTGCCCTCGTTGGGCCCTGGCTGCCAGACGGGGGCGTACGGCTCGGCCGGGGGCGCTTCGATGCCCTGCTGGTCGATCCACGCGTCGATGCCGGCGTTGATGCGCGCGTAGGTCGCGTCGGCGGCGTCGAGGTTGGCGGCCAGGTCGTCGGCGAAGGCGAGCCCGGCATCGTCGGCCCCGGCCACCCAGACATCGCTCGACATCCTCGGCCTGGTCCCCGGCTTTGGCGAGCCCGCCGACGGCATCAACACCCTGATCTACGCGTCCCAGGGCGACGAGGTCAACGCAGGCCTCTCCGCCGCCGGCATGATCCCCTTCCTCGGCTGGGGCGCCACCGGCGGCAAGATCGGCGGCAAGATCAAGGTGACGGTCGACGCGAATCGACACAGGGCCCCAGTGCCGCCGTGGACACGACGCAAGGACGGCTTTCACCACACCACCACCCCCGAGGTGGCGTCGCTCATCGAGGAGTTCGGGTTGAGGCCGGGCTCGTATGTGACGAACAAGGTCTATAGCCCGAAGGACGCGACGGTTCGGCTTGCTCTTCCGAGTGACAACGCCCATCCCGCTGCGGTACTTCATGTCGATCTCGCACAGATGCGGCGGGACGGCGTGCCTGTGCCAAAGTTCAGGAGGGTGCAGCCGGACTACGAGCAGCCGGGGGGCGGCCTCGAAATTGAGTTCGCAGAGGCGATCGATCCGAAGTACATCACCGTGATCAAAGGCCGTCGCCAGTGACTGTGCCGACGAAATTCGCAACTCAGTTTCACGAGTGGTGGGATGAGCTGATCGCTGAGGGTCGTCGCTGCAAGTTCCCGTACCTCGTAGACCAAGAGGTACTGGGCGAGCTCGCCGCGCTCGAGCCAGACGCGCCTGAGCGGCAATGGATCTACGAGATCCTGATCGACTGGCTCGCGTCACCCGATTCGTTGCGTTGGCAGCCAGCGCTCGGCATCCTGTCGCGAGAACGAGTTCCGGGCGCAGCGAATGCGATGCGAGCCGCCGTGTCGCCAGCCAATACCGGCGAGAAGGAGCGCTTCCACGACACGTTCCATCGGGTCGCCGCCGAGTTGGACGCTGCGCTCGGCGATGTTGACTCGGACCCCGGTCAGACGGGCTAGCCGACGAACTCGATCGCTTTAGCCAACCGGCGAAGGCCGCGCCGCCGCGCCGCCGCTACCGTCGGCGGCGTGCCGGAGCACCCTGAGCTGAGGATCGTCGTCGGGGAGGATCAGGTCCTCCTGCGCGAGGGCCTGGTGCGGCTGCTGATCGACGCGGGGTTCGACGTGGTGGCGCAGGCGGGCGACGCCGTCGCGCTGCTGGAAGCCGTGCGCGAGCACCGGCCCGACGTGGCGATCATCGACGTGCAGATGCCGCCCGACCTGACCGACGACGGCGTGCGCGCGGCGCTGCAGATCCGCGCCGAGTTCCCGCAGATCGGCGTGCTGGTGCTCTCGCAGTTCGTGGAGGAGGCCTATGCGCTCGACCTCGTCGGCGGCGACGCAGCGGGCGTGGGCTACCTGCTGAAGGACCGCGTCGCCGACGTCGACGCGTTTACGCAAGACGTGCGCCGGGTGGCGGCCGGCGGCTCGGCGCTCGATGCCGAGGTCGTCTCGCGCATGCTGGGCAGGAGGCGCCGCGACTCCAAGCTCGACTCGCTCACCACGCGCGAGCGGGAGGTCCTCGAACTGATGGCGGTCGGGCTCGCGAACCCCGGAATCGCGGCCGAGCTGGGCATCAGCGCGACGGTCGTCGAGAAGCATGCCGGGAACGTGTTCACCAAGCTCGGCGTCGGTCAGGAGCGCGCTGAGCACCGCCGGGTGATGGCGGTGCTGACGCACCTGCGCGCAAGCTGACGCGGCGCCGCGGGACGCGTCAGCGGCAAGCGGTCTACCTGCGCAGCAGCCTCCGATACGCTGCGGCGCTCCATGTCGTTCTTGGCGCAGGCGCAGCAGATGGTCGGCCCCAAGCCGCCCGGCGATCCCGGCCAGATGCTCGAGGGCGCCGGGCAGCTGCTCGCGCTCGCGGCTGAGCTTGAGTCGCAGGCCTCGGGGATGGCGGCCACCAAGGTCGCAGGTGGCGGGCCGTTCGTGGCGCTGGCATCGGCCTCGGCGGCCGTCGACGCGGCCCAGCTCCGCACCGCTGCGTCGCAGCTGCACGAAGCGGCGTCGACGATGCGTGCCGGCGCGGCCAAGGTCAAGGCCGACCAGCATCGCTGGAAGCTGCAGGTGCAGCGGGTCGCCGGTCAGCTTGAGCACGAGATGCGCCGAGCCACGGGCAGCAGCTGACCATGCGGATCGTGCTCGACGACGCGGCGATGGACGCTGCGGCTACACGGATCGGCAGCGTAGGCGCTGGACTTGCCGGCGTGCAGAGCCGGCTCTCTCCTGCGCTCTCCGCGGGTGCTCCGCCCGCGATCAAGGGGCAGGTCGACGCCGCCGTGGCGCAGGCGCGCGCGACGGTGGCCGGTGTCGCGGCCCACTGTCCGGCCCGGGCCCGCGAGCTGCGCCGTCGCGCGATCCTGGCCCGTCTCGCCGACGGCGACCTGCGCGTCTCCGATCTGGCGCAGCTCCGCGCCTGGCAGGCCGAGCGGCCGTTCGCCAATGCGCGCGTCGGCAACGGGAAGCTCGGTGGATGGGACCCGCTGAATGCGATGAAGGCCTTCGCCGACGACGTGTCGGGGGCCGGCGCCGATGTCGCTGGCGCGATCGCCGACAACGCGCTCGGCGTCACCCAGACATCGCTCGACCTGCTGGGCCTTGTCCCCGGCTTCGGCGAGCCCGCCGACGGCATCAACGCCCTGATCTACGCGTCCCAGGGCGACGAGGTCAACGCAGGCCTCTCCGCCGCCGGCATGATCCCCTTCCTCGGCTGGGGCGCCACCGGGGGCAAGATCGGCGGCAAGATCAAGCACGTGGTCGACGCCGGCGGCGGTGGAGGTCACAACGTCGGCAAGGCCGCGCAGGAGGCAGCCGAGCGCACCGAACGGATTCGTATGGCGCGCGAGCTCTTGGTCTCGCGAGAGCGTGCGGAGCACATCCTCACCGGCGAGCTCAAGTACAACTCACGCGGTAAGCCCTACTGGTACGGCGGGCATCGCTATCCGGGCCGTCCCGGGAAGTCCGCATTTCCCAAGAACTGGTCGGATGACCGCATCCTCGACACCGCCGCCGACATGGCCTCGCGGCGCGATCGAGTCAAGGTCGTCGATGTCGAAGACGGCGGCCGTCGCGTGCTCGAGGAACGGCACGACGGGTTGCTCGTGCACGTCGTCATCGAAGCGGACGGACGTGTGGTCACCGCGTATCCACCGGACGTCGTGAAAGTTCCGAAGCTCCCAAAATGACCACGGCCATTCTGAAGGGTGGCGAAGCCACATGACAAAGCCGCCTGATCGTCCCGCGCAGCTTGTGGCCTGGAGCGAGGATCTCGTCGAACGAGCCCGATCGCAAGACGATCCCTACGTCGTCAACGCAGCCTTGCAGGCGCGTCTTGCTGAGTTCCCGCGCGGGGCGCCGGAGCGGGAGGCGATTTACGACTTGTTGATCAGCTGGCTCGGTTCCGACGACATGCATCGTTGGCACCCGGCCCTCATGGTGCTCCTCGACGAGGCTGTGGTTCGAGCTGCGCCCGCCGTGCGTTCGGCCGGCGAAGCCGCGACGACCGAAGACAAGCGCGCACACGCGCGCGTCTTCGACCAGATCGCCGACGCTTTGGAGCGTCCGACGATCGACGTCGACCCGGCTACTGCAGCGCGGTGGGAAGCCTTCGACGCTGCATTGCTCAAAGCAGCAACGCTGCTACCGGCGGAACCCGGCAGGACGGCGCGGAGCAGCACGGTCGAGCACTTCGTCGACGATGGTGACGGCACGAACGCGCTGTTCTTTGCTGCTGGCGGGGTCGAACGGGCGGATGGGCGACCAGAGGCGCTCGCGGTCGCCGAACTGTTGATTCCGGAGTTTGAGCTGTGGCTCGATGAGGCCACTGCTGACGAACTCAGTGAGCGCGATCGCATCGGCCTGAATCACACGCTCGACAGGCTTCGCGCAGTGGTCTCGGCGCACGCCGCCGGAACGGCCGTCCCGCCCGAGTTTCGTTCGTCATTCAGCGCGTCGTGGAAGCAGTTCGAGGAAGGCACAGAACTCGAGGCGCAAGCGGCTTGCCTCGCTCGGCTCCGTGCGCTTTCGCCCGACGCCCCGGAGCGGCGATGGATCCTGGACATCCTGCTTGGCTGGCTCTATTCCGACGATCCTCAGCGGTGGAAGGGGGCGCTTGCCGTGCTCGAGGCCGAGGGCGTTCAGGCGGCGGCGCCGGAGATGCGCTTCGCGGCGAGCGTCGCCTTCCCAGCCGATAAGCGAGCCGCGACCGCAGACTTCGAGGCGGCGGCGGATGCCATCGAAGGACGTTAGCCGCTGCGGGACCGAAGCCGTACGTCGGTCGTTCCGCCGTTTCGCCGACGAGCTCGAGCGCGGTGCGTAGCTGCCCGCCCGACTTCCGACGCCAGTTCGAGGGCTGGTGGGCCGAGTTCGTCGCCGAGGGCGAGCGACAGAAGAACCCGTACTTCGTCGACGTCGCGTTGCGACGGCGACTGCGCGCGATGTCGCCTGGGGCACCGGAACGCGCGTGGGTTGGCGTGATCATGCTCGACTGGCTCGCGTCGAGCGACGATTTGCGCTGGCACTTCGCCCTCTCGCACGTGTGCGACCAACGCGTCCCCGCGGGGCCTGCGGCGTTGCGCGCTGCTGCGCGAAACGCCAGCACGGAGAGCAAGCGCGGCTTCGCTGAAACCTTTCTCCGGGTGGCCCTCCGGCTTGAGCAGGAGCTCACGGTGCCGGAGCGCTTCCGCGCGGAGTTCGACGGTTGGTGGGACGAACGGATCGCGGCGGCAACCGACGACGAGCGCCTCAGCACCGCGGCGCAGTTGCTTGCCGCACGGGTCGACGCGCTCACACACGACGCGCCTGAGCGCGCGTGGATCGAGCAGTTGCTGATCGAGCGGGTCGGCTCCCTCGATATGCGCGTCGCGCAACCTGCACTGGCGTTCGTGCGCGAACACCGCATCGCTGGCGCCATCCCAGAGATCCGGCGCAACGTCGGTTGGAACCGCACCGCCGAGATGGTCGCGGTCGAGCGCCAGGTCCTCGACGCTGCAGACGACATCGCTGAAGCCGCCGGCTATCCCGGCGCGCGGGCCGGGACAGCCGGCGGCGCTGCCGCGGCGGCGACCGTCGCCACAGCCAAAGTCGACGCCCTTGAGGAGTTGGCCGCGCTACCGATCTGGAGCAGCGGGCGGTTGCGCCCGTCTCAGGTCGGCTGGGCGACACCTCGCGCCGCCACATCGAAGGCCGGCACGACCTCCTCGCGGCCCTCGGGCGCGAGGCGTTTAGCCCGGAGCCGGCTGAGCGCGCCATTCGCCGATGGATCGCCGACGGCGACCCGGCTGAGCGGAGATGGGTCTTTGAGATCCTGTCCGGCTGGCTAGCGAGTCGAGACCCGGCGATGGCAGGTCGCGCTTCGTCAGCTCGAAGAGCACCAAGTGCGGTCAGCTGCCCGAGCCATGCGTGCAGCAGCAAATGCGCCCAACACCGTCGACAAGCGGCGTTGCGAGGCGGCGTTCCGCGAGGCGGCGGATCGACTTGACGCGTTGCCACGCCGGAGACGCTGGCGGCGCTAAGCCGCCCTCGCCCGCCGTCGCCCACCCGTTTGGCCTGAACTTGGTGTGAAGTGGCGCCTAGCCTTGAAACGGCACGGCCGACCGCCGATCGTGAAGGATGCGGCGCTGGTCCCCAGGTGCGCCGTGCTTCCCCACGATGCCCCAGCCCTTGCAGCCCGTCGACGCGCTCGCGCGTCCCGTCCGGATCGACCGGCGCGACCTTGCGCACGACCGCCAGGTCTGGCTGATCTACGCGGTCGTCTTCGGGATCGTCGGCGTTGCGAGCCTGTTGATCCCGCTGGCGTGGCCGTCGCAGTTCGCGCGCGAGCGGCTGTGGCCGTTTGCCGCCGTGCTGCTGATGGTCGCGGCGATCGCGGCGGTGACCCGTCCGCCAAAGCTTGGCGGCGTCCGCAACCACCTCGTGATCGTGAACGTCACCGCCATGGCGGCGCTCGGGCTGCTCGCGTACGCGCCGTCGGCGATGGCGCCGGCCGCAGCCGCGATGTTCGCCGGCACGTTCGCCGCGGGCCGCCTGATCGACCGCCGACAGCTGCTCGCGCACTACGTCGTCGGCACGGTCCTGCTGCTGATCCCGGTCGTGTTCGCCGACCTGAACCAGGCCACCTACCTCGCGCTGATCACGATCCTGCCCGGCGTCTGGGTCCTGGGATGGGCCACCACGCTGATCCTCGAAGCGGCAGAGGCGCAGAGCCAGGAGCTCGCGTCGCTCGTTCGGCGCGATCCGCTCACCGGTGTGGGCAACCGGCGGCTGCTCGACGAGGCGCTCGCCGCGGAGATCGCCGCGCATGCCACGTCGGGCCGCCAGCTCTCCGTCCTCGCCCTCGATCTCAACGGCTTCAAGGCCCTCAACGATCGCGTGGGCCACGACGCCGGCGACGCGTTGCTGAAGGCCGTCGCCGCGGCGCTCGTGCGAGCGGTCGGTAGCGGCGACCTCGTCGTGCGCCAGGGCGGCGACGAGTTCTGCATCCTGCTGCCCGGCAGCGGGCCCGCCGAGGCGGCCGCCGTACGCGGGTCGATCGACGCGGCGCTCGGCGCCCTCGGCCCGCAC
>JAEZDB010000003.1 GCA_023429855.1 Actinomycetes bacterium | reverse complement strand
CCGGCGAGGGCACCGAGGTGGAGCTGCAGCTGCCGCGCCGTGCGGCAGGATCGGAGGAATCGTGAGCCGCCCGTTGCGCAAGGTCGTTCTCATCGACGACCACGCGATCTTCCGCGCCGGCCTGCGCGCCGGCCTCGACCGCACGATCCAGGTCGTCGGCGAAGCCGGGACCGTCGAAGCCGCCGTGCCGCTGATCATCGAGAACGAGCCCGACGTGGTCCTGCTCGACGTGCACCTGCCCGACGGCGGAGGCCAGACCGTGATCGGCCCCGTCCACGCCGCGCGGCCCGCGGTGCGGTTCCTCGCGCTCAGCGTGTCGGACGCGGCCGAGGACGTCGTGGCGACGATCCGCGCCGGCGCCCGCGGCTACGTGACGAAGACGATCGCGCCCGCCGACCTGATCGACGCCGTGCACCGCATCGCCGACGGCGACGCCGTCTTCTCCCCCTGGCTCGCCGGCTTCGTGCTCGACGCGTTCGGCGGCAACGACCCCTCGGGCGCCTCCGCCACCGGCGGCGACCCCGAGCTCGACCAGCTCACGCCGCGCGAGCAGGAGGTGCTGTTGCTGATCGCCCGCGGCTACACCTACAAGGAGATCGCGGCCAAGCTCGTCGTCTCGACGAAGACCGTCGAGACGCACGTGAGCAGCGTACTGCGCAAGCTCCAGCTCTCCAACCGCAACGAGCTCACGCGCTGGGCGGCGACGCGGCGGATGATCTGAGCGGCCGCTGCGCCGGCGCCAGCTTCAGAGCTCGGCGAAGGTGCTCAGCGCACCCGCCAGCCGCGGGCCGTCGTAGGCGCGCGCGAGGTCGTAGAGCCGGTAGCCGTGGGCGGCTGCCTCAGCAGACTCGGGCCCCACGTTGCGGACCGCGCGGGCCCATTCGAGGATGCGGCAGACCTCTTCCGAGCCTGGGCGCTGCGCACTGAACAGCCGGTCTTCGATGAATAGGCGGGCACCCTCAACGAACACCGGCAACTCGAACGCACCTGCGGCGTCGAGGCACAGCTGATCGGGATGGGGGCTGTCCCGGGCGGGGTCGAGGTACATCGACGACGTACTCCAAAGCGTGTGTCGAGCGTCACGTTACACAGGTTTGCCGGGCGAAGGAAGACCGGCGATACCGAGACGCGAAACGGGCCGCTCGATAGATTCCCGGCATGGCGGCGACCGCGGCAACTCGACGGCTCGTGCTGGCCGCTGCCGCCGCGACCTTGGCCCTGGCGGGCTGCGGCGACGGGGCCTCCGATCCGGCTGTCGGCAGCGCCTCCTCGCCGTCGACCGACACGCCGCTGGTCGTCTCCGCGGCCGCATCGCTCAAGACCGCCTTCACCGACTACGCCGAGGCGTTTACGGCCGGCGACGCCAAGCTCTCGTTCGCCGGGTCCGACGTGCTCGCGGCGCAGATCGAGCAGGGTGCGCGCCCCGACGTGTTCGCTGCGGCCAACACGAAGCTGCCAGACGCGCTCTACGCCAAGGGCCTGGTCGAGCGGCCGACGGTCTTCGCCGGCAACCGCCTGGTGCTGGCGGTGCCGACCAACTCGAAGATCGACGACCTGGGCGACGTGGCCGAGCGCGGCGTGAAGCTGGCGATCGGCTCAAACAGCGTGCCGGTCGGCGCATACACGCGCAAGGTGCTCGACGGCCTGCCCGCCGCCGAGTCCGCTGCGATCCTGCGCAACGTGCGGTCGGAGGAGCCAGACGTGAAGGGGATCGTCGGCAAGCTCACGCAGGGCGCCGTCGACGCGGGCTTCGTCTACGTGACCGACGTGACGGCCGCCAAGGGCGACCTGAGGACCATCGAGCTGCCGAAGGCGCTGCAGCCGTCGGCGGCCTACGGCGTCGCGGTCGTGAAGGGCGCGAAGCACCCCGCCGCGGCGAACGCGTTCATCGCCGGCCTGCTCGACGGTGCAGGCCAGCAGGCGCTCGAGCGCGCTGGGTTCGAGCCCGCACCGGCCGGATGACCTGCGCGGCAGCATGAGCGCGGCGCTGCGCCGGGCCGCGTTCGGCGCCACGCTCGTGGCGGCGCTCGCGCTCGTGCTGCTGTTCCTCGCGCTCCCGATCGTCGCGATCTTCACGAGCAGCAGCCCCGGGGAGCTGCTCGACAGCCTGCGCGACCCCGCGGCGCGCGACGCGCTCTGGCTCAGCCTGCGGGTGACGCTCGTGGCGCTCGCGATCATCGTCGTGGTCGGCACGCCGGCGGCGTACCTGCTGGCAACGCGCTCGTTCCCCGGCAAGGCGGTGGTGCAGACGCTGATCGAGCTGCCGCTCGTCCTCCCGCCGGCGGCTGCCGGCATCGGGCTCCTCGCGGCGCTCGGGCCAAACGGCCTCGTCGGGGGCCTCCTGGAAGACGCCGGTGTCGAGCTGGTCCTGCAGACGGCGGGCGTCGTCGTCGCGTTGGTCTTCGTCTCGGCGCCCTTCTATCTGCGCGCCGCCGAGGCGGCGTTCGCCGCGGTGCCTCAGCAGCTCGTCGACGCGTCGCGCACCCTCGGAGCCAGCGAGACGCGCACGTTCGTGCGCGTGGTCGTCCCGGCGGCGCGCCCCGGACTGCTCACGGGCGGCGCGCTGTCATGGGGCCGTGCACTCGGCGAGTTCGGCGCGACGCTGATGTTCGCCGGGTCGTTCCGCGAGATCACGCAGACGGTCCCGCTGGCGATCTACGACCGCTTCGCCGACGACTTCCCCGGTGCGCTCGCCTTGTCGGCGGTGTTGGTCTGCGTGTCGTTCGCGCTGCTGCTCGCGATCAAGCTCACCGCAGGGGAGGACGGAGGTCGAGTTGCTGCGCGTTGAGGCAGAGACCGTCGTCGGCGAGCTCGCGCTGAGCGTCGAGCT
>JAEZDB010000373.1 GCA_023429855.1 Actinomycetes bacterium | reverse complement strand
GACACGGCGGCTGATGCGCAGCGACGCCTCGCGGCGCGCGAGATCGCGCTGCAGGTTGCGGCGCGTCTGGCCTGCCGCGCCGACGGGGCGCGGGGCCGAACCATGACGGCGGGTGGCCCGGTTGCCCGGCGCTGCAGGCGGGGCACCCGTGCGCGCAGGCGTCGTCGTCGGCTGGTCGGTCACGGGCGCGCTCATCGGGCCTCCGTCAGCTTTCGGGCACCGCGCAGCTTCGCCGAGCGGGAACGGGGGTTGTCGGCCTGCTCTGCTTCGCCGGGCGTGATCACGCCGTGCTGCAGCAGCGCCGCCTCGGGCTTGCCGCCGCAGCGGCACTCGGGCAGCTCCGGTGGGCAGATGCAGTCTTTGGCCAGCGGCGCGAGGAACTGCTTGACGCGGCGATCCTCGAGCGAGTGGAAGCTGATGGCGGCGAGTCGGCCGCCGACGTTCAGGATGCGCCACGCGCGCGGCAGCGCCGCGTCGACCTGGTCGAGCTCGCCGTTGACGACGATCCGCAGCGCCTGGAACACGCGCTTGGCGGGGTGCCCTCCGCTCAGGCGGAGGTGCACGGGGACAGCCGCTTCGATCACCGCGACGAGCTGCCCGGTCGTGGTGATCGGGTGCTGCTCGCGCTCGCGGACGATCGCGCCGGCGATCTGCCCGGCGTGCCGCTCCTCACCGAGCCGCTTGAAAGCCTGCGCCAGGTCGCGTCGGTCCCATTCGGCGACGACGCCAGCGGCACTGAGCGGCTGCTCAGGATCCATGCGCATGTCGAGCGGTGCGTCGCGCGAGTAGGAGAAGCCACGTTCTGGGGAGTCGATCTGAGGGGAGGAGAGGCCGAAGTCGAAGAGGACGCCGTCGGCGTGGAGTCCTTCGCCTTCGAGTACCCCGAGTCCTGCCGCGAAGTCCGCTGCTACGAACCTCGTCGAGCAGGCGACCTCAGCCGCAAACGCCTCGAATCGCCCGCGTGCCTCTGGATCGCGGTCGATTGCGATGAGCGTGCCCTCGGCGCCTAGCCGCTCCGCAAGGGCGCGCGCGTGGCCGCCAGCGCCGAACGTGGCGTCGATCATCGTCTCCCCCGGCTGCGGGTCGAGCAGCTCGAGGCACTCGTCGAGCAGGACCGACGCGTGGATCGTCATAGCGCGGGGGCGGCGGGTGGAGCGACGTGGGACGGCGCTGCGGCCGTGAACGTGTTGACCGCCGCGGCGAGCCCGGCCTCGTGCTGCTCCCACCGCTCGCGGTTCCACAGCTCCAGGCAGCGGCCGACGCCGATGAGCACGACGTCCTTCTCTAGCGCGCCGTGCGCGCGGAGCTGCTCGGTGAGACCGACGCGGCCGACCTTGTCGAGCGCGGTGTCGAAGGCCGAACCCTGCATCAGGCGCAGCATCTGCCGCATCTGCGGCGACATCGTCGCGAGATTCTCCGTGGCCGAATCGACGTGCGCCTCGTACTCCTGCGGCCGCCAGAGCTCGACGCAGGGATCGACGCCCTTGACGATCACGACGCCGGCTTCGAAGTCGTCGCGGAAGCGAGCGGGAACCGTCAGGCGGTGCTTGGCGTCAAGCGTGTGCTGATAGGTGCCGCGGAACGCCATTGGAAAAAGAGAAGAGCCGGAGAGGAGGGGTGGGAGGAGCCCCTCCACTCCGGCTCACGGTGCTCACCATATCCCACTTTCTCCCACCCGACAACACTTTGCTCCCACCTGGACCTTCGTTCGATCCAAGCATGCCGAAGAGAGCACGGATTAGCAGGGAAAACTCCCGTGCTGCATCCGTACTTGCAGGACTGCCTCCCAGCGGTGAGGCGGCTCCAGAGTTCCCTAGACGCGCCCGAGTTCCTGCCGATCAGGCCGTCCGACACGGGATCGTGCATGCAGCACGCGCTGAAGTGGGGCGTAGTGGGGCTAGCCGCCACCCTCCGGTGGGGCCCCGTGGGGCGCGGCGTGGGGCCCGGTGGGGCGCGGCGTGGGGCCCGGTGGCGTGCGAGCGGTGCGCTACTGCGCGCGGGCGGCCATCAGGCCGCCGCGGACGAGGCGCATGCCGGTGTCGACGATCGACTCGAGCTCGTCGTCTTCGAGGCTGAGGTGCGGGAAGCGCATGTTCTGCGCGGCCAGGCCATACATCGCCGCCCAGCACCAGCGGAACACCTTGGCCGGATCGATGCCCGTGCCATCGGTCATGTCGTTCCACAGGCTGAACAGCACTACGAGCTGTTCGCCATGCTCGCGGAACATCGCCTGCGCCTCGGCGTCGTCGGGGTCGACCTCGGCCAACGACGTAAACGCCAGCAGACTCGCGAGGTCGCGCTCGTCGAGGTAGAACCGCATGTACGCCTCGGTCAGCGCCATGATCCGCTCCCACGGCTCCCCACCCTGCTCAACCGCAGGCAGCAGAAAGCCGTCGAGCAGTCGCCGCAGGCCCATCTGGTGCACGGCGACGAGCATCATCTGCTTGCTCGGGAACGCAAGGTAGAGCTGCGCGACCGACGTGCCAGCCTCTTCCGCGACCTGCTTCATCGTGGTCGCGTCGTAGCCCCGCCGCACGAAGCAGCGCAAAGCAGCAGCGACGAGCTCGTCTTTGCTGGGGTGTTCACCGCGGGGCCGGCCAGACACGACTCGTAGCATGGCACGTTGGCCGCGCTAAGGCTTATGGACCGGGTCGGCCGACCCCACCCGCGACGAGGGCAGCGGCCAGAACGCACAAGGCCGCAGGCACAAGGAGGAGCGCGGCCACGAGCTGAATCCGAGGCGCTGCTTTGGCCGCGTGATCCATCGCGCGCCGAGCCCGGCTCTGGCGGGCCCCGCTCGCAAGGGCCCGGATTGGTTCGGCCGCACCCGTGCCGTGTCGGCGAGAGCGCTGCAGCACCGCCACGGCAGCCTCGAGCTCCGGGACCGGGTGCTCGCGCACGAGCCGGTCGCACGCCTGGTCGATGCCAGCGCCAAGCGCGAGCTCTGCCGCGGCGCGCCCGGCGCCTTCGGCCAGCGCGCCCCTGCCCCACTCGCCCAGGGCGCGCAGTGCCGGCGCAG
>JAEZDB010000358.1 GCA_023429855.1 Actinomycetes bacterium | reverse complement strand
CCGCCAACCTCGGCAAGGTCGCCGTCCCGCAGGACGACACGCCCGACCCGCCGGCGCCTGAGCCGATCGGCCCCGGCAGCTTCGCCGGCGAGGCGCCGATCAGCCTGTCGGTCCTGAAGTCGCGCATCGAGTCGGGGGTCGGCGTCAACGGCGGCCCGGTCGGCTGGGCGTATTCGATCTCCAAGTCCGGCCAGATCGTGGCGGGCAAGGGCGGTGGCTTCGCCCGCACGCCGAACGACCAGAACCAGATCCCGGGCGGCCTGCCGTTCGGGCCGGGCACGCGCCTGCAGGTGTGGAGCGTCAACAAGTCGATCACCGCGATGGCGATCGTCCGGGCGCTCGACGCGGCCAACATCGACGTCGACACGCCGGTTTCGTCGTACTTGCCTGCGGGCTGGGCGAAGGGCGAGGGCTTCAAGGCCAGTTCCGCCAAGCCGGTCACCTTCCGCCACCTGCTCACCCACACCTCGGGGGTCCTGGCGGCGTTCAACGATCCGAACGTCGACACGAGCGAGTGGGGCAACCGCTGGGACACCCTGCAGCCGCTGGTCTCCCATGGCGCGACGCCCGACCTCGCCTCCGGTGAGCAGTACAAGAACGCGAACTACGCGCTGCTGCGCGTGATCCTGCCGCGCCTCTGGCAGTTCGCCGGCGGCCCGGCCGGCTCGGTCACCAAGGCCAACCACGGCTACCGGTTCCTGTCGTACGTGAACACGAAGATCCTCGCGCCGTCGGGCGTGATGGAGACCACCTGCTGGGACCTCAACACCCACGCCAACACGCACACCTACAACAAGTTCAACCTCCTGCAGGGCGGCTCGCCGATGGGCTACGCCGACGACACCCGCAACGAGTGCGGCGGCCACGTCGGCCTCTTCCTCTCCGCGCAGGACCTCGTGAAGATCACGGCCACGCTGCGTGAGACCACGAAGATCATGCCGGCCTCGGCCCGCGCTGAGATGTTCGCCGGCAAGCTCGGCTGGAAGATGGGCTCCAACCTGGCGGGCACCGAGTCGGCGGGCCTCTGGTGGCACGGCGGCGACGGCTTCTACTCCGGCGGCCGCGAAGTCCACACCTGCGTGATGAACGCGCCGCAGCAGTACCAGCTGTCGCTCGTCATGAACTCGCAGCGCCCCGGCTCGCAGTCGCAGTGCCGGATCCTGATGGACGCCGTCAACGCTGCCCGCACCGCGAAGTAGCGCGGGCGGTCGACCCGGGCTCCTCGCCCGTGCAGGTTTGCAGCACGCCGCTGCATACCTGCACGGGCTTGCGGCGGTTCTGGCGCGTCGCCCTGCTGCAGGTTTGCAGCGGGGCTCTGCATATGTGCAGGGGCCGCGTGAGCTTGTGTCGCGGCTGTTACACAGCGAGCGTCGCAGGGGCGGCAGACGGGTCCGGCGATCCGCGAGATCTTGATTTCAACGCAGGGAACACCCCGCAGCCCCACTTCACACGGACCCCACCCACCACCATGTTCTTCAAGACTTCTCACCGCCTCGCCACCGTCGCTCTCGCCGCCGCCTCCATCGCCGGCACGGGCCTCTCGGCTGATCCGGCCGCAGCCGCCGCGACCCGCGGCGGCGTCAGCGTCAACGACACGGTCAACGGCAGCGTCCAGGTCGACGGCCCCGCGGCTACCGCCGCTGCAGTGGGCGACACGCTCGACGTCACGGCGATCACCGCCAAGATCGAGGCCGCCGCCAGCGGCGCCGTCGGCTACGGCTTCAGCATCAGCGAGGGCGGCCAGCCGCTCACGAGCGGCGGCGCTGGCTACGCCCGTCGCCCGCTCGACGGCACCCAAGACAAGGCCGGCGTCGCGTTCACCGTCGACACGCGCATCGAGGTGCAGCTCCCGGGCGTGCAGCAGCTGCTGCCGGCCAAGAAGGGCGCCAAGGCCCGCCGCGCCCTCAAGAAGCTCAACGCGAGCCTGCTCGTGCCGACCGGCGTCGAGCCGACGAGCTGCGGCGCCAAGGAGACGGCCTCTGCGACGCACGTCTACAACGCGCAGAACCTCGCGATCGGCGGCACGCTGATCGGCGCCGGCACCGCCTGCGGCCCGAACCGCGGTCTGCTGCTCTCCGCCGCCGACCTCACCCGCCTCGCCCCGCTTCTCACGGGCGGCAAGGGCGGCACCAAGGGTGCCTGGACGACGGCGGCCGGCCAGTCCGACGACGGCCAGGTCTCGTGGCAGTCGGGCGACGTCCGCCTCCCCGGCGGCCGCGAAGCCCACGTCTGCCTCGCCAAGGCGGGCGGCCTGGATCTCTCCATCATCTTCAACGCACAGATCCCGGGCGACCAGTCGCCCTGCCGGATTCTGCTGGACGCCACGAACGGCTCCCGCACCGCCTCGTAGGAGGCACCCGACACGGCCAGGGGCCCGGCTTCACCGCCGGCCCGGCCCAAGGATCCGCACCACCACGAAAAGGGGCGCCACACCGGGGGGTGAGGCGCCCTTTCGTGTTTCTGCGGTTGCGCAGCCGTGTTCGTCTCGACCGAGACGATTCGCGCCTCGACGCCGCTTCTGTGGAAGCTGCCCGAGCACAAGAAAGGCCGCCCAACGGGCGGCCTTTCGCAGTGCGCCGAAGAGGACTCGAACCTCCACGGGATTATCTCCCACCAGGCCCTCAACCTGGCGCGTCTACCAATTCCGCCATCGGCGCAGGGGATTGGTTGGACGCAGCACTATAGAGGGGTCGCGCTGGCGATGCTTTGTGGCCGGACGACCATCTCGGACAGGCCTTTCGGACGGCGTGCAGGGCGTGCTGCGGACGTCCGCCGGGCCGCGAGGTACGCTGCGAACGCATGTTCCCCGGAGACGATGTCCTCTACGACGAGCTGACGGACCGCCAACGCGCGATCCTCGCCTGCATTCGCGACCACGTCGCCACGTACGGGTACCCACCAGCCGTTCGCGACATCGGCAAGACGGTCGGGCTTTCGTCGTCGTCGACGGTCCACGCGCACCTTGCGCGGCTGGAGAAGATGGGTCTGCTGCGGCGCGACCCGAGCAAGCCGCGCGCGATGGAGCTCCTCGGCGCCGAGACGGTCGAACCGCAGGAGGTCGACGGCGCGTCGATGCTGCCGCTCGTCGGCCGCGTGCCGGCCGGTCCGCCATCGCTCGCGAGCGAAGAGGTCGAAGAGGTCGTCGCCGTCCCAGCGGCAGCGGGCGGCCAGCGTGGCGAGTTCCTGCTGCGCGTCAAGGGCGAGTCGATGATCGACGCCGGCATCCTCGACGGCGACCTTATCGTTGTCCACCAGCAGCCGACGGCGCGCAACGGCGAGATCGTCGTCGCACTGCTCGACGAAGACGAAGCGACCGTCAAGCGCTACTTCCACGAAGGCGACCACGTGCGGCTGCAGCCGGAGAACGAGGCGCTCGACCCGATCATCGTCCGCGGCGACGTGCAGATCGCTGGCGTCGTCGTCGGCCTGCTGCGTAGCTTCTAGCGTCGCGCTCGCCTCCGCCGCAGCGCTCGGCGTGTTCCGGGATTGGAGTGGCGCGCGTTCTGCGCAGCGTGAACGGCAACCGGTGAGGCGCCGCGCGGCGATCTCTTAGGGTCGACCGACGATGACGATCGCCCTGACTGCCGGCGCGAATGCGACGCTGCCCGACGCCAAAACCGCCACCGTCCAACTGCAAGCGGCGACCGGCCACGCCGACCTGATCGCGCTGCTGCTCGACGCGTCGGACCGCGCAGACGGCGACGACGGCGTCGTCCTCTTCAGCCACCTCGTCAGCGCTGGCGGGGCCGTGTCGCTCGATCTGCCGTCCGACACGCTCACCGTCGATCTTGCCGCGCTCCCAGCGGCAGTCGAGCGGGTGCTCGTCGTCGCACAAGCCGACGGAACCCCCGACGTGACGCCGTGCGCGACACTTACCGCGATCGTCGCCGCCGACGGCGTGCGCGTCGCCGAGGCCGCGTTCTCGTCGCTCCCCGCCGTCGCCACGCTGCAGCTCGTCGAGCTCTACCGGCGGGGCGGCCACTGGAAGGTCCGCGCGCTCGGCGACGGCTACGCCGACGGCCTCGCGAAGCTGCTGACCGTCCACGGCGTCGACGTGACGGACGAGCCGACGGCGGCCTCTGCCGCGGCTCCGGAGCCGGCCGCGTCCACGCCGAAGTCGGCGTCGCCAGCCTCAGCCCCGGCGCCAGTAGCTCCCGATAAGCCGCCTGCTCCCGCCGAGCCGTCCGCGCCGCCGAACCTGCGCAAGGCCGAGGGCAAACTCAGTCTGAAGAAGGGCCAGCAGTCGGTCCTGATGACGAAGACCGAGCGCATCACCGCGACGGTGTCGTGGCGATCGGGCACCGACTACGACGTCTACGCGCTCGTGCTCATGCGCGACGGCACCTCCGTCGACGTGGCGGCCTTCGACGCCGAGGGCGTGCCGGCGCTGCTCGCGCACTCCGGGGTGCGGCACCTGGGCGACGTGAAGGCCGACCCGACCGACACCTTCGCCGAGCGCAACAGCGCCGATGGCGGCGAGCGCCGCGGGCTGTTCTCGCGCGCCCGCGCCGCCGTGGGCGGGGAGAGTCACGAGCCCGATGCGGTCCAGGAGGTCGTCGAGATCCGGCTCACCCCCGACGTGCTCGCGGTCGTGCCCGTGGCCTACTCGGCGATCACGAACGGCGGCGGCTCGTTCAAGGAGTACGCCGTCTCGCTCGAGATCGACAACGGCGCGGGGACGAAGATCACGATCCCGTCGGTCGACGCCAACGACAACCCAGGCGTCTACACGTGCGTCCCAGGCGTCATCCGCAACACGGCCGATGGCGTCGTGATCGACCCGCTCGAGTGGTACTCCAAGTCCGGCTCCGAGCGGCGGCCGACGGTGAGTCTGGTTGGCGGCGAGGTCGTCGTCACGATGGACAACGGCGCCACCAACATGATCAAGGACGACTGACCGCTGCCATGGCGAGGCGCCCGCGAGCGCCGTCTCAGCCGCCGGCCGCCGCGTCGCCGACGCGCTCGAGACCGAGCTCCTCGGCCAGCGCCCGCGCGACGCCCTCGCGCGAGCGCGCCTTCACGGCCGCGCGGAGGCCGTCGGCCCACTGCTCGTCGCTGAGCCACCGCGGCGCCACGAGCCCGAGGTCCTTGAGGACGGGCTTGGGGTCGACAAACGGCGCGACGGCCTCAGCGCGGCGCTGCGCTGCGAGGTGCTGCGCGCGGTGCAGCGGTGTGCGGCCGGCGTCCTCGTCGAGCTGCGTGAGGTCGGCGACGATCATCGGGACGGCCCGGCGCGCGCAACGCTCCCATGGGGCGTCGGCGGCCGAGTCGACGATCACCTGGCGCACGACGCGCCAGCCGGCGTGGCGCGACTCGGCCCGCTCGACGAGGAAGAACGCGAGCGACTCGGCGAGCTTGCGCGACCCCTCCTCAGAACCGTAGGAGTCGAGGTGCCGAAGCGCGGCCGCGATCTGGCGTCCGTTCTCGACCATGTGGGCGAGTTTCCGCGCCTCTGCGGCGTGCTCTGCTGCCCCTGACTCGGCGATAGGCGGAGCCTACCCGTGCAGATTTGCCGGCGTGGTCACAAGATTGCTCGGCCTGTGATGCGCGGGCGACGGCCGGCGCGCGGTCAGCTGGCGTCGGCGCAGCCGCAGCGGCAGACCTCGCCCTCGCGGGGCGTGATCGAGACGGGCCGTCCGCGCGAGTCGCGCTCGATGCTGCAGCACTGGGCCGTGTTCTCGATGACCGCCGCGCGGCCCCGCTGGACCCGCGACTTCAACCCGGGGACGGAGACGCCGGCGCGCTCGGCGGCCTCGGCGCTCGTCAGTCCCTCGGGGCCGACGAGCTGCAGCGCCTCACGCTGCACCTCCGGGAGCGCTTCGACGGTCCGGCCGAGGCAGCGCGCGATGGCGACGTCGAGCGCCCGGTCGGCGGTGGCCTCCAGGCC
>JAEZDB010000351.1 GCA_023429855.1 Actinomycetes bacterium | reverse complement strand
GGATGACGCGGCCGACGATCGACGGGTCGCCGCTGAAGCGCCGCCGCCACAGCCCGTCGCTGATGACCGCGACGCGATGGCGGCCATCGACCTCGTTCTCGGCCAGGAAGGCGCGGCCGAGTGCCGGCCGCAGGCGCAGGACGTCGAAGAACGACGCCGTCACCCGCAGCACGCGGAGGTCTTCGGGCTCGGCGCCGGGCTCGCGCAGCGTCGCCGCGCCGCCGGCCATCGCCGCGATCGTCGCGATCACCTGCTGCTGCTCCACCCAGTCGAGGTAGTTCTGCGGCGCGATGCTCGACAGCTGCATCACGTCGCGCGCCGGGTCCGGGGTCGGGCCCGGTTCGCGCCGCTCGCCGACCGCCATCAGCCGATCGTGCTCGTCGAACGGCAGCGCCCGCAGCACGACCGCGTCGACGACGGAGAAGATCGCTGTGGTCGCGCCGATCCCGAGCGCCAGCACCGCCAGGGCGACGGCGGTGAACGTCTTCGACGATCGGAGCGAACGCAGTGCGGCCTCGATGTCGTTTCGCATAGGCGTATAGGACGGCAAGCGCCGCGGTACCGTTGATCGGATCCCGCCGCGGCCAGCGGGCGTGGGCATGATACCGCGCCGGAATAAAATGGGGGGCATGGTCAACCGCTCGCTCGCGTCGTTCGCCCTCGCCTTGCTGCTGCTCGCACCAGCCCTCACTCTCAACGCGCAGGACACCGAGTTGCGGGCCGAACGCACGGTCACGTTCTCCCCCACCAGCAAGCCGCTCCCGCTCGACGCAAAGGTCGGCCCGGTCCGCGTGCAGACGGTCCAGTTCCTCGATCGCGGCCGCGCCACCGGCGGCAGCGGCGTCGGCGGCCTGATGCGGACCGCGCCGGCGTCCGAAGTAAGCACGACGCTGAACGTCCGCTTCATGGCCGAGAACCCGTCCGCCGACGAGTGGGCGGTCACCTTCAGGGTCGAGTTCCTCGACAAGAGCGGCAAGGTCATCGACCGGGTGACGAAGCGATCGACGTGGGAGGGCGAGGCCAAGCCCTACGAGTTCGACCACGTGCTGCTGCAGTACGTGGTGCCGCTCATCGCCGAGGTCCGGATCCGGTTCGAAGCGAAACTGGATTGACGACGCTGACGCCGCGCGGCCTCCGCGTCGCGACCGCCGCGTGGGCGGCCGCCGCCCGGCGGGCCGGCCGCGGCCGCGGCCGCGGCCGCGCGCAGCAGCTCGGTCTTGCCGATTCCGGCAGGCCCCTCGATCACGATCACGCCGCCATCGCCCCGCAGGGCGTGCTCGACCGCCGCGCAGATCGCACGCTGTTCGAGGTCGCGCTCCAGCATATGCGCCACCCCACCCGAGACCAGACCGTCTGGCATGTGCACGCCACCCTAAGCGCGCCACCTGCGCGCCGCAAAGAAACTGAGAGCTGACTGTCCGGAACTGGCTTGCGCGGAGCCCACCGCCGACGCCACCGCGCGGCCCGGAGCCGTGGAGGGTTTGGGTCAGCGGGCCCTGAAGCAACGCCGTTTCCCCAAGCCGACGTAGACTCCCCAGTCGCGTGTCCGCCAAGCCTTCCAACGCCCAGATCGATCCGCAGCAGTCGTTCCCTGCGCTTGAGGAGCAGGTCCTCGAGCGGTGGGCGCAGCGCGACGTGTTCAAGCGGTCGATGAGCCAGCGCGAAGGCGCGGAGCCGTGGATCTTCTGGGAGGGCCCGCCGACGGCCAACGGCAAGCCGGGCGTGCACCACATCCTCTCGCGCGTCTTCAAGGACATCTTCCCCCGCTTCCGCACGATGCGCGGCTTCCACGTGGAGCGGCGCGGCGGCTGGGACTGCCACGGTCTGCCGGTCGAGATCGCGGTCGAGAAGAAGCTCGGCCTGCATTCCAAGCACGACATCGAGAACCTCGTCCCGGGCGACGTCCGCGCGTCGATCGAGCAGTTCAACGCCGCCTGTAAGGGCTCGGTGTTCGAGTTCCTCGAGGACTGGGACCGGCTCACGAACCGCATCGGCTTCTGGGTCGACCTCGACAACGCCTACCGCACGATGGACGCCACCTACGTGGAGTCGGTCTGGTCGGCGCTCAAGACGATCGACGAGAAGGGGCTGCTGTACCAGGGCAACAAGGTCGTCCCGTACTGCACGCGGTGCGGCACGGCGCTCTCCTCGCACGAGGTCGCGCAGGGCTACAAAGACATCAAAGACACGTCGGCCTACGTGCGTCTGCCGGTCGTCGCCGACGCGCTGCCGGCCGGCTCGCCGCTCAGGGCCGGGGATTCGCTGGTCGTCTGGACCACCACGCCCTGGACTCTGTGGGCGAACGTCGCCGCAGCGGTCAATCCCGACGTGGACTACGTCCGCGTCCAGCTCGCTGACCAGCACGGCGCGGACCAGGGCGGACCGTTTGTCGTTGCCGAGGCGCTGGTCGAAGCCACGATCGGGCCAGATCTGCTCAAGGCCGGCAGCTACCAGATCCTCGGCGGCAGCTTCCCGGGCTCGGCGCTTGCAGGCACGGTGTACGAGGCGCCGTTCGTCGCCGCGGGCCGCCAGGCCGACGGCCGTGGTGCCGTGCTCGCTGCCGAGTTCGTCACGACGGACTCCGGCACCGGCATCGTGCACCTCGCTCCCGCCTTCGGCCAGGACGACTTCGACGCGGTCGCCGCCGCGGCGGCCGCTGGCGGACTGCCCGAGGGCATCGACGCGTCGGCGTTCGACCCGCGTGACCCGACGACCCTCTTCCATCCCGTCCAGGAAGACGGGACCTACGACGCGTCGGTCGTCGCTCCCGCTGCCGACCTCGGTCTCGACCTCGCCGGCCGGTTCGTCAAGGACCTCGACCTCGATCTCGTCAAGGACCTTGCGCGGCGTGGCCTCCTGCTGCGCTCCCAGCGCTACGAGCACTCCTACCCGCACTGCTGGCGCTGCGACACGGCGCTCCTTTACTACGCGCGCCCGTCTTGGTACTTGGCGACGGCGACGCTGCGCGACAACCTGCTGGCCGCCAACGAGACGGTCACCTGGCACCCGCCGCACATCAAGGAAGGCCGCTTCGGCGAGTGGCTGCGCGGCAACATCGACTGGGCGATCTCACGCGAGCGCTACTGGGGAACGCCCCTGCCGATCTGGCAGTCGACGACGGTGCCGGAGGGCGAAGAGGTGCCGCGCCGCATCCTCGTCGGCTCGCTGGCCGAGCTGGCCGAACTGAGCGGCACCACGCTCGACGACCCGCACCGCCCTTACGTCGACGACGTGACCTTCGAGCAGGACGGCCTCACGTTCGAGCGCGTGCCCGAGGTCCTAGACGTCTGGTTCGACTCTGGCGCCATGCCGTTCGCGCAAGACGCGGCTCCGCTCGATCCCGCCGGCACGGCGCACTACGAGGAGCACCGCGTCGCCGACTTCATCTGCGAGGCGATCGACCAGACCCGCGGGTGGTTCTACTCGCTGATCGCCGTGTCGACGCTGCTGCGCGACGAGTCGCCCTATAAGAACGTCGTCTGCCTCGGCCACATCCGCGACGAGCACGACCAGAAGATGAGCAAGTCGCGGGGCAACATCGTCGCCCCGTTCGACCCGATCGACAAGTTCGGCGCTGACGCGCTCCGCTGGTACTTCTTCACGAGCAAGCAGCCGTGGGACGGCTACCGCTACTCCGACGAAGCGGTCCGCGACGGCGTGCGCCTCTTCCTGCTCCCGCTGTGGAACACCGCCGCGTTCTACGCGCAGTACGCGGGGATCGCAGAGGCTGCTGCCGAAGCCGGACACGCACCGACCGCCATGGAGCCGACCGAGCTCGACCGCTGGATCGCCTCGCGCGTCGAGGCCACCACCGAGCTCGTCACCGAGCGCCTCGACGCCTACGACGTCACGGCCGCCGGCCGGGCCATCGGCGAGCTCGTCGACGAGCTGAGCAACTGGTACGTACGCCGCTCACGTCGCCGCTTCTGGGAGGGCGATCCGACGGCCCTGCAAACGCTGAAGGACGCGCTGCTGCGCATCGCCACGCTCCTTGCGCCGTTCACGCCGTTCGTGGCCGACGAACTCTACGAGCAGCTCGGTGGAGGCGGCGACTCCGTCCACCTCGCCGACTGGCCGCAACCTCACCCTGGGGCCCGCGACCTCGCGCTCGAAGCCGACATGGCCACCGCCCGCGAGACCGTGCGCCTCGGCCTGGCCGCGCGCGCTGCCTCCGGCGTGAACCTGCGCCAGCCGCTGCGAGCCGCCGTGGTGGTCGCCACCGGCGCCGAACGCACCGCGATCGAGCGCCTGTCCGACATCATCGCCGACGAGCTCAACGTGAAATCGCTCGAGTTCGTCGCCGAAGCCGATGAACTGGGCAAGGTCCTCCTCAAGCCGAACCTCAAGGCCCTCGGACCGCGCTTCGGCAAGCACATGCGCGACGCCAAAGACGCGATCGAAGGCCTCGACGGCACATCGGTGGCGGCGTCGCTGCGTGAAGGCGAGCCGATCTTCGTGAACATCGACGGCACCGACCACCAGCTCACCGCCGACGACCTGCTGATGTCGCTCGAGGCGCCCGACGGGTACCAGCTCGAACGCGACGGCCAACACGCCGTGGCGCTCGAGCTCGAGATCGACGAAGCGCTACGCGCCGAAGGCCTCGCGCGCACCGTGCTGCGCCAGATCCAGGTGGCGCGCCAGAACGCAGGCCTCGATGTGACCGACCGCATCGCGCTCGCCCTCGGCGGCGCCGCCGAGCTGCTCGACGCCGTGCGCGCCCACGAGGACTACGTCACCGGCGAAACGCTCGCCACCTCGATCTCCTACGACGGAGCGGCCGGCGAGTCGGTCTCCGTCGAAGGGTTGACGTTGCAGCTCGCAGTCGCGCGGGCATAGCGCGACACACCACAAAGCGTCCGTTCCCGCGCTCCTCATACTCAGCGCGAGCGCTGAGCGGCCGATCAAAAGACCGCATGCTGCGAGTGACCCCTCAGCTCGGCGCGCAATTTTCACGCCATGAACTCGTGCGCAGCCCGCACGTGTGGTTCGCGTTGTGGGGCACCTTCGCGGTCTTCACGGTCGCGATCGCCCTCCTCGCGTTCGTCATGCCAGGCGTCGACACGACGCGCATGCTCGGGCTTTCCGCCGCGCTCGGCGTCGTCACCGTGGTCCTCTTCGCCAGCAGCGCTCCGCAACCCGACACGATCCAGGCGCACCTCCTCCTCGCGCTGATCTACGTCGGGCCAGCCGTCGCCATCTGGGGCTTTGCCCCGACCGGCTCAGCCGCCGTCGGCTCGGCGATGTTCATCGGGCCGCTCGTCTCCATGTGGACGACCCGCCGCTCCCACCAGCTGCTCCACCTCATCGCGGCCACCATCGTCCTGTTCATCCCCTCGGCACTCGGCGTCACCGATGCCGAAACGCTCGTCGCGTGTCTCGCCCTCGCTCCCGCGATCTGGGTCCTCTCCTTCTGCGTCAGCGTCGTCCTCGAAGGCAGCGAACGCCAAGGCGTCCGCCTCGCCCGTCTCATGCGACGCGACCCCCTCACCGGCCTCGGCAACCGCCGCCAGCTCGACGAACGCCTCGCCGACAACATCGCGCTCGCCGACCGCACCCGCAGCTCCTTCGCCGTCCTCACGCTCGATCTCAACGGCTTCAAAGCCCTCAACGACACGCTCGGCCACGCTGCCGGCGACGAGCTCCTCCGCGACGTCGCCGGCGCCCTGCGCACCGCCACCACCGACGAGGCCACCCTCGTCCGGCAAGGCGGCGACGAGTTTGCCGTTCTCCTCCCGGGCGCCACGGCAGCCGACGCCCACCGCACGGCCAACGAGATCAGCGCAGCCCTCAGCGCCATCACCGCCGCCGGGCAATCCGGCGCTGTCTCCAGCGGCATCGGCACCGCCGTGTTCCCCGACGACGCCCGCTCCCCCACCGCCCTGCTCAACCACGCCGACGACCGCCTGCGGACCGAGAAGGCCGCCCGCAGCCACGACCGCCGCATTGCCCCCGTCGCGGGCCACGCACCAGAACGCCGCCGCGGACCACGCGAAGCCGCGCTGCACCCCGCGGCCGTCCGCAGCAAAGCCCCGCCGCGACCCAACAGCCGCGACGCCGAAGCCGCCGAAGACCAGGCGCTGCTCGACCATGCCGAAACCGACGACGGCATCGGCCGCCGCGACATGGAAGCCAACCCGCTCGTGTGGCGAGCCAACTCGGCGATGTACCTGATCTACGCGGTGATGGGCGCCTGCGTCATCTGGATCGCCCCCGAGCTGACCGGGCCGCTCTTCCCCTATGTCGTCGCGTACGGCGGCCTCGTCGGCCTCGTCTTCCTCATCGACGGCCCGCCCCGCCTCGACAGCCGCGCCAACCACGTCGTCATCGCGATGACGTACCTCATCCCGGTGCTCGTCCTCATCACGTGCCAGCCCGGCGGATCGGTCGCCATCGGCTGTCTGATCTTCGTCGGCCCGCTCGCCGCCACCCGTCTCACCGGCCGCACGCAGATCGCCGGCCACCTCGCCCTCGCCTCCGTCCTCCTGCTCGGACTGACCACGACGGGGTTGCTCGACGCCGCCACCATCGTCTCCATCCTCATGCTCGTCGGAGCGATGTGGGTGCTCGGCGTCTGCTGCGTGATCGTGCTCGAAGCCGCCGAAGCGCAGACGGCCCAGCTGCGCGAGCTCGTCGGGCACGACCCGCTGACGGGTGTCGGCAACCGGCGCTCGCTCGACGGCCTCCTCGCCCGCGAGCTGAAGCGCCGCTCCGGCCGCGAAGCCGTGGCGCTGCTCGCCTTCGACTTCAACGGGTTCAAAGCGCTCAACGACACCGTCGGGCACGCCGCTGGCGACGCGCTCCTCATCGCCGCAGCGGCCGCGCTCAAGGCCGAAGCGCGCGCTGGCGAGCATGTGTTCCGTCAGGGCGGCGACGAGTTCTGCGTCCTGTGCCTCGGCGCCGACGGGACCGCTGGCAGCGCACGGGCCGCCGCGTTCCGAGCCGCCCTGAGCACCGTCGACTGCAACGGGAAGCCCCTCACCACCGGGACCGGGATCGCCAGCGCCCCCCACGACGGCACCACGCCCACCGCGCTTCTCGCGGCCGCCGACCTGCGCCTGCTGACCGACAAGCGCGCCAACCCGGCCTCCCCGCGGCTGAGCGCGGAGCCGATCGACGCAACGCGGCGCAACGCCGCGGCCGCATGAGCTGCCAGAACCAGGACAACCGGTCGGTAAGCTGCCGGTTGACCGGTTTGCCCGGCCGAGACCCGAACGGACGTCGGCTCGGGCTCAGCTTCTCCCAAAACCCGGTCGATTGATCAGACAGTGTCGATCGCACCCTCCAACCTGGTTGCTCGCGTCTCCCGCCGCGAGCTCGCCCTGAACCGCTACGTGTGGCTGTCGACCGGCGGCATGTTCGCGCTGTTCGCGGTGGCCACCGCAATCATCGGTGCCCTGCCGCTGGGCCTCGACCCGCAGCCGCTTTGGATCCTCTCGGCCTGCCTGGGCGTGATCGCAGCGATCTTCTTGCGCACCGAGCCACCGCCGATCGGCTCGCCCTACAACCACCTGGTCCTCGCCTGCGTCTACGTCGGCACGACCGGCGGCATGATCGCGTTCCAGCCCGGTGGCTCTGCCGCGATTGGCGCCGCCATGTTCATCGGACCGCTGACCGCCGTGCGTCTCATCGACCGCCGCGAGATCGCTGCGCACTACACGCTCGCGACGATCTGCCTGATGCTCCCTGCCGCGTTCGGGCTCGTCGACCGCGCCACCGTCCTTGCCGGCCTGACCGTGATCCCGGCCGTCTGGGTGCTCGGCGCCTGCTGCGTGATCGTGCTCGAAGCCGCCGAAGCCCAAGGTGAAGAGCTCGAAGGCCTCGTCCGCCGCGACCCGCTGACGGGCGTCGGCAACCGCCGCCTGCTCTCCGAGAAGCTGACCGAAGAGATCCAGCGCCATAGCCGCGTTCGCCGCCCGCTCTCGATCCTCGCCCTCGACCTCAACGGCTTCAAGGCCCTCAACGACACGGTCGGCCACGCCGCTGGCGACGAACTGCTGCGCGACGTCGCTGCCGCCCTCGAGCGCGTTGCCCGTCCGCAAGACGTCGTGGTGCGCCAAGGCGGCGACGAGTTCTGCGTGATCCTCACGGAGACGTCGTCGGAACATGCCGAGCGGTTCGCCAACGCCATCCGCGCCTCGCTCGCCCAGATCGACACGCACGGCGCCACGATCTCGACCGGCATCGGCATCGCGTCGTTCCCCAAGGACGCCGTCCATGGCGGGGTCCTCCTCCACGTCGCCGACGAGCGTCTACGCGAGAACAAGGTCGTCGCACCGCAGTCGTCGGTTCCGGCTGTCGACCCGTCGCAGAACGCCAACATCAGCGTCTACAAGAGCGCGTAGCGCTCGCGGGCGGCGCCATCCGCGCCCGATCTGCCGCACCGGCCACGCGGCGCTCAGGCTCGTGGCAGCAGCTGCCGATCACAAGAGCAGCAGTGGAGCCCACGACGACACCCCCGGCGCCGACCTCGGGCAAGGAAAGCAACCTCGCGCTCGTCCAGGGCATGGCCCACACACGCGAGACCCTTGCCTCCTGGCGGGCCGCCCCCTGGCCGATCCTCTCGCTGTGGTTTAGCGCCAGCCTGTTCGTCGCGGTCGGCCTGCTCGTCTCGGTCGCCGTCGTCGCGCACAACCGCACACCCGACCCGTTCACCGGCGTTCTGCCCGGCATCTTCGGACCCGTCGGCCTAGGCGACGTCGCGCACACCGTCGCCCGCAACCTGCTCGTCCTCGCCCTGCACTCCCTCGCGTGCGTCGCGGGCTTCATCGCCGGCAGCTCGATGCCGCTCGAAGCCCAGCAGCGCGGCGGCGCCTGGGGCGCCATCCACGACTACGCCGGCCGCTTCGCGATTCTGTTCGTCTCCGCGGCCACGGCGTTCTCGCTCATCACGCAGGCGTTTGTCCTCGGTGGCATCACCACCGACGTCGCCAATCAGCTAGGCCTCCACCAGACCGAGCTGATCGTGCTGCTCCTGCCGCATGCGATCCCCGAGCTCGTCGGCCTCTTCCTGCCCCTGGCTGCGTGGCTCATCGCCAGCCGCCGCGGCCAGTGGAACACGCTCCTGGCGGCCACGTTGGTCACGACCGCCATCGCCCTGCCGATGGTGCTCGGCGCCGCGCTGATCGAGGTCTACGTGACCCCCGGCCTCATCGCGAACCACGCCGGTCTCCGCTAGCGCGAGCCCGCCGAACCTCCAGCCGCGTCCGGTCGACCGGCCAGGTTCACTGGTCCGTCAGAAGTCCGCCACTTCCCTTTGTATAGTGGTTGGAGTCAACCCGCGACGAGGTTCTCAATGGGCGCCATCAACGAAGTCACCGACAACAACTTCCAGGCCGAGGTCATCGAGTCCGATCAGCCCGTCCTGGTCGACTTCTGGGCTCCCTGGTGCGGCCCGTGCCGCGCCGTGGGCCCCGTGCTCGAAGAGATCGCAGGCGAGCGCGACGACGTGAAGATCGTGAAGCTCAACATCGACGACAACACGCAGGCTGCCGCGCAGTTCGGCGTCATCTCGATTCCGACGATGATCCTCTTCAAGAACGGCGGCGAGGCGCATCGCGTCGTCGGCGCCTACCCGAAGACGAAGCTCCTCTCCGAGCTCGAGCCCAAACTCGGCTAACGCAGCAGGAGCGGGACGACCTCCCGCTCGACCTGCGCACGGACCGCGTCTGGCGCCCACGAAGCCACGGCCTCACGGGCGCAGATGCGGTCCTCGTCGTGGT
>JAEZDB010000321.1 GCA_023429855.1 Actinomycetes bacterium | reverse complement strand
AAGCCGACCTCCAAGGCAGTTCCCGCGACGGGCTCGACGACTTCGAGCCCGGCGGCGGAGGGCCCGGCAGCCAGCCGGTCCTCACGCCCCACGCCTAGCCCAGCACGATGAAGGTCACCGTCACCGGCGCCACGGGTGGCATCGGTTCACGGCTCGTCACCGCGCTGCAGGAGCGCGGCGACGAGGTGACCGTCCTCAGCCGCGACGCCGACCGCGCACGCGCGCAGCTCGGCGACGTGGAGGCGTTCAGCTGGGACCCCGAGTCGGGCCCGGCGCCGGTCGAGGCCCTCGCCGGCCGCGACGCGGTCATCAACTTCGCCGGCGAGTCCGTCGCGCAGCGCTGGACCGACGAGGCGAAGGCCCGCATCCGCTCGTCGCGGGTCGTGGGCACCCGCAACCTCGTCGCCGGCATCGAGGCCGCGGGCGACGCTCGCCCCGTCGTCCTCGTTTCGGGGTCGGCGATCGGCTATTACGGCAACCGCCGCGAGGTCACCGACGAGTCGGCACCGAAAGGCGAAGGGTTTCTCCCCGACGTCTGCGACGCCTGGGAGGCAGAGGCGCGCAAGGCGGAGGCCCTTGGGCTCCGCGTCGCGTTGCTCCGCACCGGCGACGTGCTGATGCACGGCGACGGCGTCCTGCCGGTGCTGTCGAAGCTCACGAAGCTCGGCGTGATGGGTCCGCTCGGCGGCGGCAAACAGCACTTCCCGTGGATCCATGTGACCGACCACGTCGGGCTCACCCTCCACGCGCTCGACAGCACGCGCGCCAGCGGTCCGATCAACGCCGTGGCACCGGGGATCGTGACGCAGGCGCAGTTCGCCCGCGCCCTCGGGAAAGCGCTGCACCGCCCTGCCTTCGCGCCTGCGCCGGCGTTCGCCGTCAAGGCGCTGCGCGGCGAGATGGCCGACCTGATCCTTGAAGGCGCCCAAGCGGTGCCGACGGCCGCCCGCGACCTCGGCTACACCTTCGCGTTCTCCGAGCTGCCCAGCGCGCTCGACGACGCGCTGCGCGACTAGCGCTGGACCCAGCGGCCGCCGCTCAGGCGGTCGACGAGGACCGTCCCGAGGGTCGCGTCGCCAGCGGCGTTCGCCGGAAGGTGCGGGTCCTGCGGAGCCGCACCAGTCAGCGCCTTGGCGAACGTGACACGGTCGATCGTGCGCTCGGGCTGGCGCTCGCCGAGGCTCAGAATCCGCTGCGCAGCCTGATAGCCCGCGATGACGGCGTCGCCGCGGTCCCGCCCGAAGGTCGCCCGCTCGCGTTCACGGATCGCGCGCGCCTGCGCGGTGTTCGCGTTGGCGATCGTGCGGCGGACCAGGAACGTCGGTGCGCTACGGCCTTGGCCGACGGCGCCGGGCGCGATGTCGCGGGCGGCGCCGTCGATCACCAGCAGCGGCACGCTTCCGCGCAGCCCGATCTCGCGCATGGCGGTGCGGATCGCCGCCGACGGGTCGGGCTCCGTGGGATCGACGACGATGACCGTCGGCTTGGTGGTAGCGGCGTCTGCAGCCGCGACCACGCGGCCTTTGGTCGCGTCGGCGATCGCGTCGGCCAGGCGATCGGCGTCGGGAACCTCAGGCGAAGGGTTCGTGAGGGCCGGGTCGGTACCCGGAAGCGGGTCGTCGCCGTCCTTGATCGCGTCGTCGCGTGCTGCCTTCAGCTCTGCCGCCCGGACCTTGGCCGCAGCTGCGAGCCGCGTCTCGTACGCGCTCGTGAGCGGGACGACCTGGGCGGCGTCGAAGTTCGGAATGCCTTTGACGCGCTCAGCCACGGCGACGTCGGATGGGACGCCGCGCAGCGCGTAGCGCCGGCCCGACGGCTCAAAGCGGCCGGGTTCGCCGGGCTGCTCGCGCTCGGTCAGGCCGCGCATGCCGCTGCCGTATTGCACCAGCGACAGCTCGCCGCCGTTGAGCTGCGGGGCAGCGAGCGGCAGCTGCGTCGCCGACCACGTGCCGAGGGCGGCAATGGCCCGCGAGTCGCGCAGGATCCGGCCGGCGCCGATCGCGGCGGAGACGGTCGTACCGTCGCGTTGCTCGATCGGCACGACGACCGTCGACGCAGCGCGTTCGCCGATGAGCCCGTCGCGCTCGGCGACCGCGAGTTTGACGCCGTCGGCGAGGCCCTCGGTGCGAGCTTTCCACGGGCCTTCGGGATCGCCGGCGATGTAGATCACCGAGATCGGGCGGTGGGCGGGCCGCTCGACGACATCGTCGCCACAGGCCGCGAGCACCGTCGCGCAGCTGAGCGCAACGGCGGCGCCGGCGAAGAGGTGGCGGACGTTCATGAACCAGCGTGGCGGGCGAAGGCCCGCGCGCGCGGCGTCAGCCGAGGTCGGACGAGCTCTGCTGGCGAACCTGCTCGCCGACCGTGCGGACGGCTGCAGCAACGAGGAAGATCGTGAACGCGATCATGCCGGCGTCACGTGCCGCCAACCCGAGTGACCACAGCACGAGCCAGAGGACCAGGGCAAGAGTGGAAGCGACGATCAGTCCCATGCGGGAGATCCTACCGATCTGGGCCCGCGACGGCTCGCCGGGCGGCGGTCAGCGCAGCCCGCCAGCAAGCTCGCGGACCGCTTCGCGTACCGCGGTGACGGGATCGTCAGCGCCCGCGAGCCGCACGAGCTTGGAGCCGACGATGACGCCATCGGCACCCGCGTCGGCCGCGGCACGCGCCTGCTCGCCGCTTGAAATGCCGAAGCCAAGCGCGACGGGAACGTCGGTTGCGCGGCGTGCGCGGTCAATGACCTCCTGATAGGCCGCGGAGCCTTGTCGCTCGCCGGTGATGCCGGTCACCGACACCGTGTAGAGGAAGCCGCGGGCGCGTCCGCCGACGAGCGCGAGGCGGTCGTCGGGGGTGGTCGGCGCGATGAGCGGAACCAGCGCCAGGCCGACGCGGTCGGCGTGCTCGAGCAGCTCGCCGGACTCCTCCGGCGGCAAGTCCGGCACGATGGCGCCGCTGGCGCCGGCGTCGATCAGGGCAGCGCAGAACGCCTCTACCCCGCGCGCCTGCACGATGTTGGCGTAGGTCATGACGACGATCGGAACGAGCGGTGCGAGCTCGCGGCAGACACCGAGGATCCCGTCGAAGGTCGCACCGTTCTGCAGCGCCACGGTGCCGGCCGCCTGGATCACGGGACCGTCGGCGAGCGGGTCGCTGTAGGGGATGCCGAGCTCGATGAGGTCGGCCCCGCCCTCGACGTAGGCCTTGCCGATCTCGACCGAGGTCGGCAGGTCGGGGTAGCCGCCCATCATGTACGGCATGAGCGCGCCGCGGCCTGCGGCGCCGCGGATGGCCTGCTCGATGCGCTCAGCGCCGGCGTTGGTCGGCCGCGCGGGTGCGGTCTGCTGGTCAGTCACGGGCGAGCACCTCGGCCAGGTCCTTATCGCCGCGGCCAGAGAGGCAGACGACATCGAGGGTCGAGTCCTTCGGGCCGTCGAAGAGGTGCGCGAAGGCGTGGGCCGTTTCGAGGGCGGGGATGATGCCCTCGAGCCGGGCGACCTTCTTGAACGCCTCGACCGCTTGGGTGTCGGTGACGGCGACGTACTGCGCGCGGCCGCTGTCGCGTAGCCAGGCGTGTTCGGGACCCGTGCCGGGGTAGTCCAGGCCCGCCGAGATCGAGTGAGCTTCGAGGATCTGGCCCTCGTCGTCTTGCATGATCGCCGAGAGCGAGCCGTGCAGAATGCCGGCCTTGCCGCCGACGGTCAGCGGGGCCCCGTGGCGCGGCGTGTCGATGCCGTCGCCGGCGGCTTCGACACCGACCAGCGCGACGGTCGGGTCGTCCATGAAGCCGGCGAACATGCCCATCGCGTTCGACCCGCCGCCGATGCAAGCCAGCGCGCGGTCGGGCAGACGCCCGGCCTTTTCGAG
Organism: Actinomycetes bacterium; assembly: GCA_023429855.1. Classification (GTDB taxonomy): domain Bacteria; phylum Actinomycetota; class Thermoleophilia; order Solirubrobacterales; family Solirubrobacteraceae; genus JAGIBJ01. Next base: position 965 of record JAEZDB010000321.1, on the reverse strand, counting down.
GATCTGCGCGCGCGACTCATCGCCGATGCGGCGCTGCAGGTCCTTCACGATCGCCGGGAACGGCGCCGGGCCGACCACCGATCCAAGGATGTAGTGGGTGTCGTGGACGTTCGTGACCCAGTCGCGGATAGCAGCCGAGACCGCCTCCTTGAGGGTGCGGGTGCCGTCTTCGACCGCGCGGACCTCCGTCCCGAGGAGACGCATGCGCTGCACGTTGGGCGCCTGGCGCCGCATGTCTTCGGAGCCCATGTAGACGATGCACTGCACGCCGAGCAGCGCGCACGCAGTGGCGCTGGCGACGCCGTGCGAGCCGGCGCCGGTCTCGGCGATCATGCGCGTCTTGCCCATGCGCTTGGCCAGGAGGGCCTGACCAAGCGCGTTGTTGAGCTTGTGCGACCCCGTGTGCATGAGGTCTTCGCGCTTGAGCCACACCTCGTGCCCGACCTCCTCAGAGATGCGGGCGGCGAGGTACAGCGGAGTGGGCCGGCCGCAGTAGTCGGTTAGCAGTGCGTCGAGCTCGCCCATGAATGCGGCGTCGCGCGACGCCTCGATCCATGCCTGCTCGAGCTCGTCCAGGGCGGGGATCAACGTCTCGGGGACGTATCGGCCGCCGTACGGCCCGAAGCGATCGGGCAGGCTGGTTTCGGTCTGCGATGCAGGCATGGTCATCAATGAGCGTACGCGGCGCGCGGCCGGGCCGTTCTACTTCTCTCGGTCGTCGTGCTCGTTGCGCCCGCGGTCGTCGAACGGCTTCGGACGACCCGGGCCGCCCTTCGGCCGCGGGGGACGGCTGCCCCCATCGCGGAAGTTGCCGCCGGAGCGACCGCCGCCGCCCTGGTAGCCGCCACCACGCGGGCCACGATCATCACGATCGCCGCCGCCACGGTAACCAGCGCCACCCTGGTAGCCGCCGCCACGCGGACCGCGATCATCACGATCGCCGCCGCCGCGGTAGCCACCGCCAC
>JAEZDB010000251.1 GCA_023429855.1 Actinomycetes bacterium | reverse complement strand
GCCTCAGGGATCTGGCTGGGCGGCCTTGAGGTCGCGGCGCCCGCCGTCAGCGTCGACGCCGACCTGCAGCTGCTCGCCGGCGCGCCGTTCATCGCACTGGCGGTCGGCGGGATCGCCGCCTCGCTCTGGAGCGGCGGGGCACGGGCCCGCGGCGGGCCGGTGCAGCGCTACGTCTGGGGTGCGGTCGCCGCTGCGCTTGTGTTCCCGACCGCGCTGCTGCTCCCAACTCCCGCCGCGTTGGCGGCGATCGCCGTTGCCGCCGGCGTCGCCTACGGCTTGATCAACGTCGCCCTGTTCGAGCTCGTCGACGAGGTCGCCGACGCGCGCCGGTCGGTCGAGGCATTCACCTGGATCACCACGGCGCAGGCCTCGGGACTCGCCATCGGTGCGGCCTCGGCAGGTGCCCTCGCCGACGCCGCACCGTCACACGCGCTGTTGGTGGTCGCGATCGGGCCGTTGGCGGGCGCCGCCGCAGCGGTCGCGGGCCGCCGCACGCTCAGCGCAGCCGGTTCAGCCGCCCGCGCCTGAGCGCTTATGCCCGCGCTTCCAGCTCGGCGCCCACGCCGCGCCGGCGGGTTCGATGCTCACGTCGCCGTCGGCGTAGCCGGCGCCCATGGCCGTCAGCAGCGCGTGCGCCTCGGACTCGATCGCGCCTCGGAGGGCCTTCGTCAGCTTGCCGAACGGCGCCACGGCGATCGTGCCACCGGCCTTGCCGGGCGACGCCTTCCAGGTCGCCTCCACACGCCCGTCGACGAGCACCGCGGCGTCGTTGATGCCGTTGACCGACATGATCGCCTTGCGACGGTCCTCGTCGATCACGCGCGTGCGGTCGGCGTAGGAGAGCAGGACGTTGTCCCACTCCGGCAGCAGGCGCACGGGCGCGGGCGTGTCGGCTGCGGGCCGCTCTGCGTCGGCCAGGTCGTAGAGCTTCGTCTCGCCGTCGGGCCCGACGAACATGACCAGCTCGTCACCGAGCTCGTCGAAGGCGGCCTTCAGCCCCTTGCGGCCGCACCATTGCTGCGCGTCGGCCACGCTCGCCGGGCCGAAGCCCGCCAGGTAGCGTCGCACCACCTCGCGCGCCTCGAAGCCGGAATCCTCGCGGCCAACCCAGTCGCTGAGCAGCGCATACGTGGCCGTCGCGCTCTCACCCCACAGCCCGCGCGGCGGGATCTGCACGGCACCGGAGAGGTAACGCGGGATCGAGCCCAGCCACGAGGCGTTGGCGTCGGGCCACCGCCCGGCCATGGCCTCGCCGAGGTCCTTCGGCGTGCGCGGAGCCTCACGCAGCAGCGTTTCGGCCTGCTCGACGGCTGCGGCCAGTTCGACCCCGGACGCCTCGAGCGCCGGACCGCGCACGCTGGCGAAGTTGCCCGCGTAGAACGGCGCCATGAACGTCCACAGGCCCGCGGCGTCGCGAGCGGAGACCACGTGGATCGTCCCGCGCATCAACCCCATCCGCACTAGCTGCTTGCCGGCGATCGCCTCAGCGAGGTCGACGAACGCGAAGCCCTCGATGCGCGACCACAGGCCGGTGTAAGGCGGCCCGGGCAGCTGGGACTGCAGGCCCACCAGCCGCTCGACGACCTCCAGCGGCGACGCCGCCGTCCTCCCGAGGAGGTGCTGCCGGGCGAGCGTCGCGCGATTCAGCTCCTCGCGCGTGATCTGCGGTGCAGAGGACTTCGACCGCGACGGCATCGGCATACCGTCGCACGCAAAGCGGTCAGGAGCCGTCCGTTGCGGTCAGCAGCTGTCCGCTGCGATCAGCCGACCGTGCTGGGCGGTGGCGGCACGGGCCGCTGCAGCTCGACCGGGGCGGCAGCGCGCTGCGCCTCGGTCTCGACGCTGACGGTGTTGCCGCTCGTGTCGCGCAGGACGATGGCGCCGTCCTCGTCGACCAGGCTCGCCACGCGGCCGCCGCGATCGATGCGCTCCTGCAGGGCCGCGAGGTCGTCGTCGCCCGGAACGACGATGCTCCAGTGCCGCAGACCGATCGAACCGAGCGTTGCCGGCGGGGCGCCGACGCCGTTCCACGTGTTGGCGCCGAGGTGATGGTGGTAGCCGCCGGCCGACATGAAGATCGCCGTCGGCATCGCCGCGATGAGCGAGAAGCCGACGACGTCGCGGTAGAACGCCTCCGCGTCGCCGACCGAGCCGACATGCAGGTGTAGGTGGCCCATGTCGACGCCGGCAGAACGCTCACGCGTCGCCTCCGAGGCCGAGATCGCCACGAGCGCGTCGACGTCGAGCGGCGCCGGTCCGCCCCGCGAGAACTCTTCGATCATGGACGACGGCCATTGCTCGCGCGGCCGGTCGGCTTCGAGCTCCAGGCCGTTGCCGTCGGGGTCGGGCAGGTAGAGCGCCTCATGGGTGCCGTGGTCAGACAGACCCTGGATCGGCGTCTGCGACTCGGAGACGCGGCGAATCAGGTGCGCCAGCTCGATCCGGGGGTAGCGGAGGGCGACGTGGTACAGCCCGGACGTCCGCCGCGGCAGGCTCGCTGACCGGTTCTCGACCAGCACGATCACCGGCTCGGCGCCTTCGCTACCGAGCGCGACCGCCGGCTCCTCGCCTACCGTGAAGCCACGCCACTGCTCGGTAAGGCCGACGACGTGCTCGTAGAACGGGACCGACTTCGACAGGTCGGTCACCGTGAGGTGGGCTGCGCCAAGCCGCGTAGCCTGCGGCAGCAGCGCCGCAGCACCTGCCTCGTCGTAGTCGACGGTCCGCATTCCGCTCTGCATGGTCATGCCCTCAGGATGACACGGCGCACGCGCCAGCTCGAGCGCAAACGCGCCTAAGCGGACCACGGTCCGCTTTTGCTCAGTTCGCGTTGGCGAGCCGCGCTGCGAAGTGGTCGCTTAGCTCGACGCGCCCGACGGCCTCGGCCCAGCCGGCGAGGTCGACGTGCAAAGACTCGTCGACGGTGACCGTCAGCTCGCCGCCGTCGAGCTCGACCACGACCGGGCTGTCGCCACCACGGGCCACATGCGCGACAGCGGCGCCGGTTGCGCCGGTGCCCGACGACATCGTTTCCCCCACGCCGCGCTCGAAGATCCGAGCGCGAATCCGGTCGGCGCCGAGCTCGGCATACCACGACACGTTCGTGCGGTTCGGGAACAGCTCGTGGTGCTCGATCGCCGGGCCGATCGCGGGGAGGTCAAGCGCCTCGAGCGCCTCGACCGACTCCACGCGGATCGAGCACTGCGGGTTGCCGATCTTCACGTGCTGGAACCGCCACGTGGTGCCGTCGGCGGTCAGTTCGCCGAGGCCGTCGCGGGCACCCGTCGGGTAGTCGACGGAGGTGAACGCGGCGCGTCCCATGTCGACGATGCAGCTCGTCTCGCCGGTGATCGTCGGCCGCAGTTCGCCGGCGATCGTCTCGATCGAAAAGGTGTCGGCCTCAGTCCAGCCGCGGTGGCGGAGGTACATGATCGCCTCGCGGGCGCCGTTGCCGGAAAGTTCGGCTTCCGATCCGTCCGGATTGAAGATCCGCAGCGTGGCCACGTAGCGCGGGTCATCGGAGCGGGCGAGCAGCAGGATGCCGTCCGAGCCGACCCCGAAATGCGGGTCACAGATCCTCTGAATGCGCGGTGCAGTGAGCTCCCAGGACAGGTCGTCCGCTTCGAGGATCAGGTAATCGTTGCCCAGCGCTTGCCACTTTTCGAATTTCATGCGACCCGGGAAGGTATCTGTTCAGCCGCCTCGATTATCTGCGCTGCCACCTCGGCGGCCGACATTCCGCTGCGATCGATCACCTCGACGCCGTCCATCCGGCGCATCCAGGTCATC
>JAEZDB010000133.1 GCA_023429855.1 Actinomycetes bacterium | reverse complement strand
CCGCCCGGCGCCCCGCCCCACAACCCCTCCGGGCGCCCCGGGGGGCGCCCTTGGCCGCGGAAAGCGTTGGCCGAACCGGAAGCTAGGCGACGTCGCGGAGCTTCTGCGCTTCTGCGAGCGACTGCAGCTTCTTGAGCGACTGGTTCTCGATCTGGCGGATGCGCTCACGCGTGACGTTGAACGTCTTGCCGACCTCGTCGAGCGTGCGGGGCTGCTCGCCACCGAGGCCGTAGCGGAGTTCGAGCACGCGGCGCTCGCGGTAGGAGAGGTTCTCCAACGCATCGCGCAGGGCTTCCTTCGTGAGGATCTCTGCCGCGCGGTCGTACGGGGACTCGGCGCGCTCGTCAGCGATGAACTGGCCGAACTCCGACTCCTCCTCGTCGCCGACCGGCTTCTCGAGCGAAACCGGGGTCTGCGCGGAGCGCTTGATCGACTCGACCTCTTCGGGGTCGATGCCGGTGACCTCGGCGATCTCCTCCGGGGTGGGCTCGCGGCCCAGCTCCGTGACGAGCTTGCGCTCGGCGCGGCCGATCTTGTTGAGCTTCTCGACAACGTGCACCGGGATGCGGATCGTGCGGGCCTTGTCGGCGAGCGCGCGGGCGATCGCCTGGCGGATCCACCAGGTCGCGTAGGTCGAGAACTTGAAGCCCTTGCGGTAGTCGAACTTCTCCGCGGCGCGCACGAGGCCGAGCGTGCCTTCCTGGATCAGGTCGAGGAACGGCAGGCCCTGGTTGCGGTAGTTCTTCGCGATCGAGACGACGAGGCGGAGGTTGGACTCCACCATCTTCTGCTTGGCGTCGAGGTCGCCGCGCTCGATGCGCTTGGCGAGCTCGACCTCCTCCTGGGCCGTCAGCAGGCGAACCTTGCCGATGTCTTTGAGGAACAGCTGGAGGCTGTCCGTCGTCATGTCGGGGCGGAAGTCGATCTGCGTCTTCGCCTTCGACTTGCGTCCCTTGGGCTCCGGCGCGGCCGAAGCCGGCGGTGCAGCGCGCGGATCGGCCTCTTCCAGAAGCTCGATCTCGTTCGACTCGAGGTACTGGTGGAGATCCTCGACGTCGGACTCCTCCAGGTCGAGCTCGGACACCGCGGCGGTGACCTCTTGGAACGTCAGGACGCCGGTCGCTTGACCGCGGGTGACGAGGGTTTTGATCTCTTCGAGCTCTTGGAGGTCGGCGACGGACATTCGAGTCGTGATACGCGAGAAGGGGAAGGGGGCGAGGACGTGGCGGCAGGCGCTGCGCACCGGAAGGAGCGCGCGGCCTGGCCAGGGGCGGTCTCCCGCCACAAAACAGCCTAGCCCATCTTGGGGCGAGGGCCGCAGGTCATTTGGCACAGAGCAGCTGCGCTCTGCTGCCCGTATCGGCCGAATCCGCGCAGGCCTTGACCGATCGGTCACGTTGTGTGATCGGTGTCCGCTAGAGATGGCGCGGGCGCGGCGTGCAAGAATCGGCCGCATGGCGGACCCCGAGAGCAGCGACGTCCTCGCAAACCTTCCGGCTGGGCGCCCGACTCGCCGCAGCACCCGGCGCAGCGCGCCCGGCGGTTCCGAGACTCCCGCGAAAGCAGCGTCGGCCCCGAAACCGGCCGCGACAAAGGCGGCGGCGAAGCCGCGAGCGACCGCCGCGAAGACTGCGGCCGCGAAGACGACCGCGGCGAAGGCGACCCCGGCCAAGTCCGCAGCGGCCAAAACGACCGCAGCGAAGACGACGGCCGCGGCCAAGGCCAAGGCCAGCACGGCCGAGTCGACCACGACCGCCGCCAAGCCCAAAGCCACGGCGAAGTCGGCCGCCAGCAACGCGACCGCGGCGGCGAAGACCACCGCACCGAAGGCGAAGTCCACGGCGGCGAAGCCGAAGGCGAAGTCCACTCCGGCAAAGCCGAAGGCGAGCACCACGACCTCGCGCGCCAAAGCCCCAGCCAAGGCCAAGGCTCCGGCTGCCCGCGCCAAACCCACCGCCAGCACGCCGACGCAGCCGTCGACCGGCCGTCGACCGCGTCTCGCCACGCCGCCCGAAGGCCGCCGTGCCGACTTCAACGCCGGCTCCACGCACCGCGCCCGCAAGGTCACGACGAACCGGCCCTGGCTCCCGTCCTCCGGCTTTGCGCTGCCAGAGTCGAAGGAGCGCCCGCCGATCGGCGTGGCGATCGAGGGCCTCGCCGCTGCGCTCGGCGACGTCGCCCGCGTGTCGATCGGGATCGCCCAGTCGCTGACGGTGCGCCGCCGCAACGAGGAGCTCGAGCCCGCCGACGGCGAGCAGGCCGAGCCCACCAAGTCCTAGCCGGCGGCCTCGGCACGATCGAGGTACGCGACCATCCGGTTCGACAGCGCCGTGAGCGTCGCGACCGGCGGGTCGGCCGGCAGCGGCCGTGACTGCACGAGCTGGCTCAGCTCAGCACCAAGCGCCGGGTCCTGCTGACCGGCGAGCCAGGCGGCCACGGCGGCCGCGCGGCGCGCCACCCGCGGCTCGAGCGAGAGCACGGCTTCGAACTCGCGCTCGCCGTCCTGATCACGGTGCGGTCGCTCCCAGGCAACGAGGCACGCCGAGTAGCCGGGGGTGTCGATGACGACCGCCCACTCGTTGCCGAGGGCGTCGGTACTCGCGATCGGCACCTCGGTCGGCGTCGCCGGCTCCGCACGGACGCACGGGAAGTCGGCAAACACGACGGTCGCCTCGCTTACGCGGGCGAGCTGCTCGTAGCGATGCGCCACCGACGCGTAGAACGGCGTGCGCTGAAACGCCCCGACGACGATGCCGCGCGTGCCGCGTGCGAGCAGTTCGTCCTCGATGGCATGGCTCATCGCCTTCAGCGTCGTTCGACGCAGGACCTGCGGGCGCGCCACCGGATCGAGCGCCGCGACCGCCGCGTAGATCGACGGTTGCCCGACGGCCTCGTCGGTCTGGCTGCCCTGCACCCGGCGGATGGCGTCTGCGATCGACAGGCCCCGGTGGCGCAACGCCGTGACGGTGCGGATGGCTTCGACGTCGGCGTCGGTGTAAAGCCGGTAGCCCGAGGGCGTGCGCGACGGTGCCGGGAAGCCGTAGCGCTGCTCCCACATCCGGATCGTAGCCGCGGCCACACCCGTCCCATCGGCGACGTCCTTGATCTTCAATCTGGTGCGAGCGGGACTGGTCATCGGGGCGTGGACGACCGTCGGCGGCCGCTCCTCCTTTCGGTGTACGGGTAACGGGTCCTGTGGGATCGCTCCGTCTGCGGCAGCGGTGTACCGTCGGTCGTGCGCCCTCCATGCCCGCGACGCTCGCCCCGCTCATCCCGTTCCTCCTGCCGCTGCTGCCGCTGCTGATCGCGGGCGCGTTCGGGTACCTCGCGGTTCGCACACGCTTCCAGAAGGCCGCAACCGACGCCGACCCGCAGATCCGCGTCGAGTCGCTCACCGACGACACCGAGCTCCTCGCCGACGGCTCCGTGCGCTCGGTGCAGTCCGGCGACGTGTGGCTCCCGAGCGACCGCATGCCCGACGTGTGGACCGCCGAGAACCTCGAGCGTCTCGCCCGCACCTACTGGTTCCACCTCGGACGCGTGTCGTTTCGCCTGCTGCGCGTGATGTACACGCCCAACGGCCGCGCCATGGCGATCCTCGGGCTGATCCCGCTTATCACCTTCGACGAGCCGGAGTACGAGCTCGACGAGCGTCATGGCACCGTCAAGTGGGTCATCCGCAACGGACTGCTCGTCTCGCAGAAGAGCGCCCTCCACGGCGGGTACCTCGCCATCCAGGTCGAGCGCCTCAACAGCGACCGCCCCGGCATGGACCGCGTCCACGTCGAGCTCAGCATCGTGAACTTCTACCCCTCCGTCGCCGACCGCCTGTCGAAGCGGCTCTATTCCGCCACGCAGTCGCGCATCCACGTGCTCGTCGTGCTCAGCTTCCTGCGATCGCTCGCCCACGGACAGCTCGTCCCGTCCAAGGTGGGCCGGTTCACCCAGTGGCCCAAAGAGCTCGGCATCCGCGCCGGCGACTGGCAGCGCGCCCGCGAAGAGGCTCGTCGATAGCGCCGTCTTGGTGGGTGGACGCCGCGGGGCGGGGTGTCCCTTCCTGGGCTGCGTTCGCGAGGTCCGTTTATCGCCTGGCGGCGAGAAACGTACATCGCGCCGCCGATCCGCCCCTAGAAGGGACACCCCGCCCCGCGGCTGGCTCATTGGCGGCGACTGCGCTCTCGGGCGCCCTGTGCGCGGGTGCGCTGTCGGCGCCCTGCGGACAACTTCGGGGGCTTCATCTCGCTTCGAGGCGCGCTTGGCGGCTCAGGGCGTTCTCGTCAGGTTTGCCGCGCTACGCCGTGGGAGAGCCGACCAGAAGCGATGGCCACAAGGGCCCGCTAGGAGTACTTGCCGCCGGAGATCTCGGACATCTTGTGGCGGTCGTGGGTGGCCTTGATGCGGCGGACGGTGCCAGAGCGGGAGCGCATGACGAGCGACTCGGTGGTGGCGCCGCGGGCGCCGACGTAGCGGACGCCTTCGAGCAGGTCGCCGCCGGTGACGCCGGTGGCGGAGAAGAAGCAGTTGTCGGACTTGATGAGGTCGGCCGACGTGAGCTGCTTGTCGAGGTCGTAGCCGGCGTCGAGAGCGGCCTGGCGCTCGGTCTCGTTGCGGGGCCAGAGGCGGCCAACGATCTCGCCGCCGATGCACTTGACGGCCGCCGCGGAGAGCACACCCTCAGGCGTGCCGCCGACGCCCCAGAGGAGGTCGACGATGGTGCGCTCGGAGATGGCGAGCAGGCAGCCGGCGACGTCGCCGTCGGAGATCAGGCGGACGCGCGCGCCGACGGAGCGGATCTTGTTGATCGTGTCGACGTGACGCGGGCGGTCCAGGACGACCACGGTGACGTCGTTGATCGAGACGCCGCGGCGCTCGGCGACGAGCTTGACGGTCTCCTCGACGGGGCGGTCGAGGTCGAGGAGGTCGGCGATGTCGGAGCCGCCGGCGAGCTTCTCCATGTACACGCACGGGCCGGGGTCGAACATCGAGCCCTTCTCGGCCAGGGCGATCACGGCGAGGGCGTTCGGCATGCCCTTGGCGGTCAGCGTGGTGCCCTCGAGCGGGTCGACGGCGATGTCGACCTGCGGCGGGGTGCCGTCGCCGATGTGCTCGCCGTTGTAGAGCATCGGGGCCTCGTCCTTCTCGCCTTCGCCGATGACGACGAGGCCGTCCATCGAGATGGTCCCGAGCACGTGGCGCATCGCGTCGACGGCGGCTTGGTCGGCGGCCTCCTTGTCGCCGCGGCCGATCCAGCGGGCCGACGCGAGGGCTGCGGCCTCGGTGACGCGGACCAGTTCGAGCGCGAGGTTGCGATCCGGAGTGGGGCTGCTCGACATGGAAAAGGGGCTCCCTGGTGGGTGACGGTCGCTCGCGCCGATTTGCGGTGCGGCGATGCGAAAGACCGGCGGAGCCTATCGGGGCTAACGTCGTGCGCGTGGCGTTGCGCGTGTTGCACCCGGCAGATTCGAGCTCGGCCGAAGAGATTCTGCAGTCGTTGCGGCCCGCAGAGGTCCCAGCCGACCGGCCGCATGTGCTGGCGAATTTCATCGCGACGGTCGACGGGTCAGTCACGATCGACGGCGATTCGGGGAGCATCAACCGCCACGCGCCGGGCGACAAAGCGGTGTTCGACGCGCTCCGCGAGCAGGCCGACGCGGTGCTCGCCGGCACGGGCACGATCTCGCACGAGGGCTATGGCCGGTTGATCCCCGACGCCGCCGCGCGGGCGCGCCGCGTGGCCGCCGGTCTGGCCCCGGATCCGCTCGCGGTTGTGCTGTCGCGGTCTGGCAACGTGCCGGTCGACGTGCCGATGCTGAGCGACGACGCGCAGCCACGCCGGATCTTCACCGGCGACGAGGCCGACCCCGCCTCGGCCCTCGCGGCGCTCCGCCGCGACGACGGCATCGAGGTCCTGCTCTGCGAGGGCGGGCCGACCCTCCTTGGCTCGCTCGTGCGCGCCGGGCTCGTCGACGAGCTGTTCCTCACGATCGCCCCCGTCTTGGCCGGCGGGTCGCCCGAACGGACGCTGCTCGGCGGCGATTCCGACGCCGTGAGACGACTCGAACTCCGCACGGTGCTGGAACTCGGTGGCGCGCTTCACGCGCGCTATGCGATCCTCGGCCGGGCGGACCTCCCGTCCACGACCCCCACGCCAGGAGCGCACCAGCCGCAATGAAGATCGCGATCGCCTTCGACCACGCAGGTCAGCCGCTGCTGGAGGCCGTGGAGAGCACGGTCGTCGCCATGGGCCACGAGCCCGTCGTCCTCGGCTGGAGCAAGGACTACCCCGACATCGCGCTGGCGGTCGGCAAGGCGGTCGTCGAAGGTGCGGCTGACCGCGGCATCCTCGTCTGCGGCTCCGGCGCGGGCGTGTCGATCGCGGCGGCCAAGATCGACGGCATCCGCGCGGCGTGCGCCCACGACCACTACACCGCGGCGCAGTGCGTCACGCACGACGACACCAACGTGCTCTGCCTCGGCGCCCGCGTGATCGGCTCCAACGTGGCGGTCGACCTCGTCGAGGCCTTCCTCGGCGCCGAGTTCATCACGAGCGAGCCGCGCTACCAGGACCGGCTCGACAAGGTGGCCCAGATCGAGGCGCACGGCGTGGCTGCCCAGCTCGGCGAGCTCACCCCCGCCTAGCGTCCGCCTAACCTCCCTTTCACCGCTCCACATCCGGAGGTCTCCATGAGTACCAATCCGAATCCCACGCTCCAGTCCCTGACGAACGAGGGCGTCGCCATCTGGCTCGACTCGCTGCGCAGGTCCTGGCTCACCGACGGGACGCTGGCTGCGTGGCGCGACCAGTACGTGCTGCACGGCGTGACGACGAACCCGGCGATCTTCGGTGAGGCGTTCAAGACCGACGAGTACGACGAGCAGATCGAGTCGCTCGCGCGCGACGGCCTCGACGCCCGGCAGATCTACCAGGAGATCGCCACGCAGGACGTCCGCGACGCGTGCGACGTGCTGCGCCCGGTCTACGACGCCACCCACGGCGCCGACGGCTTCGTCTCGCTCGAGGTCGACCCGGATCTCGCCCGCGACGCCGAGAAGACGATCGAGCAGGCCGTCGAGTACCACGGCCGCGTCGACCGACCGAACCTGATGATCAAGATCCCCGGCACGACCGAGTGCCTGCCGGCGATCGAAGAGGTCCTCTACCGCGGGATCCACGTCAACGTGACGCTGCTCTTCAGCGTCGAGGCCTACGACGCAGTGCTTGAGACGTGGCTGAAGGCGATGGAGCGCCGCGAGATCGAGGGGCTCTCGCTCGACGTGCAGTCGGTGGCGTCGTTCTTCGTGTCGCGCGTGGACTCCGAAGTCGACAAGCGGCTCAAGGGCAATCCGCAGGAGGAGGCGCTGCGCGGCAAGGCCGCCATTGCCAACGCCCGCGCGGCCTACGCGCTCTACAAGGACGTGCGCCAGGGCGACCGCTTTGCCGCACTGCACGCCGGCGGCGCGCGCCCGCAGCGCCCGCTGTGGGCGTCGACCGGCGTCAAGGACCCGTCCTACTCGCCCACGAAGTACGTCGACACGCTCGTCGCGCCGGAGACGGTCAACACGATGCCGCTCGCGACGATCGAGGCGACGGCTGCCAGCGACGCGGCGATCGTGCCGCACACCGCCGATCTCGATCCGACCGACGACCTCGCGGCGCTCAAGGACGCCGGCATCGACCTCGGCGACGTGACCGATCTGCTGCTCACCGAGGGCATCGACAAGTTCGAGGTGCCGATGAACGAGCTCCTCGCGACGGTCGAGACGAAGCGCCTGGCCGCCGTCGGGGCGAACGCATGAGCGAGGCCGCGCCGGCTCAGCTTGCGCTGATCGTCCCAGGCGCCCTGAACGACGCGATCGAGGCGGCGGCCGCCGACGCCGTGTCGGAGCGGGTCGTCGAGCGCATCTGGGCCGGCGACGACACCGTCTTCGGCCCCGCGGGCCAGCCTGAGGTGGCCGACCGGCTCGGTTGGCTGCACGTGGGCGAGCGCACCGGCGCGCTGCTGCCGCAGCTCGAGGCGCTTGCCGCAGGCGCTCGCGACCGCGGCGACTCGGTCGTGCTCGTACTGGGGATGGGCGGCTCGTCGCTGGCCCCTGAGGTGCTGCGCCGCGCGTTCGACCGCGTCGACGCCGCGCCTGAGCTGCGCGTGCTCGACTCGACGGTGCCAAGCGCCGTGCTTGAGGCGATCGCCGGACTCGACCCCGAGCGCACGCTGGTCGTCGCCGCGTCGAAGTCCGGCGGGACGGTTGAGACGCGCAGCCAGCTTGAGCTGCTCTGGGAGCAGTTCGGCCACCGCGCCGACGGCTTCGCCGTGATCACCGACCCCGGTTCTGCGCTCGAGGAGCTGGCTCGCGACCGCGGCTTCCGCGACGTCGTGCTCGGCGACCCCGAGGTCGGCGGGCGCTACAGCGCGCTGACCGCGTTCGGCCTCACGCCGGCGAGCGTCGCCGGATTCGACGCAGCAGGCCTGCTGGCCAGCGGCGTGGCCTCAGCCGACGCCAGCCACGACGCCACCGCCTCGGGCAACGACGCGCTCGCGCTCGGCCTGCTCTGGGCTGAGTCCGCCAAGGCGGGGCGCGACAAGCTCACGATCCTCGCCGACCACTCGCTGGGTGGCGTCGAGCTGTGGCTTGAGCAGCTCGTAGCCGAGTCGACCGGCAAACACGGCAAGGGCCTGCTGCCCGTCGCCGGCGAACCGGCCGGGAGCGGGGCACGCTTCAGCGACGACCGCGTGGTGCTGCGCATCCGCGACGTCCACAAGCCCTCGCACGCCCTCGACGAGCTCGCCTCGCAGCTCGGCGCGGCCGGCGCGCCCATCGCGACGATCGACGTCGACGGGCCGGTCGGCCTCGGCTCAGTGTTCTTCCTCAGCGAGTTCGCCACCGCGGTATGCGGCTGGCGCCTGGGCATCAACCCGTTCGACCAGCCCAACGTGCAGGAGGCCAAGACGGCCACCGGCGAGGTGCTGAAGGCCAACGCCGGCGGTGCGATCTCGCTGCCAGGCGTGTCGACGAAGGACGCAATCACCGAGCTGCTCGACGGTCTTGAGGCGCCGGGTTATGTGGCCGTGCTCGGCTACCTTGCGCCGTCGCCGTCGGTCGACCAGGCCGCGATCCGGCTCCAGGGCGCGATCCGCGACGCCAGCGGCGCCGCGACGACCTTCGGCTACGGCCCGCGCTACCTGCACTCGACCGGCCAGCTCCACAAGGGCGGCCCCACCGGCGGGCGTTTCCTGCTCGTCGTCGACGACTCCGCCCCCGACGTCGAGATCCCCGGCGCCGACTACTCGTTCCGCACGCTGGCCCACGCGCAGGCGCTCGGCGATCTCAACACCCTGCGCTCGCACGGGCGCACTGCGGTGCTCGTGACGAGCACCGGCACGCCCGCCGAGACGCTCCACGAGCTCGCGGACCGGGCGAGCCGCAACCACTAAGCCAAGCCTCCGCCACGAGCGCCGCTTTTCGGCGCTGGCAGCGGAGGCTTCTGCAACCTCGACGTAGGCCTCCGCCACGAACGCCGCTTTTCGGCGTTTATGGCGGAGGCTTCGCGCTAGTCGAGGGCGGACTCGCGCGAGCGCTTGCGGCGCACGCGGTACACGGCCCAGGCGGCGAGCGCGATCAGCGCGAACGGCAGGAGCACCGCGGCGCCGACCAGCAGGACGCCGGTCACGGCGCTCAGTGCGCCGAGTGCGTCGGAGGCGGCGTCGCCGAGCGACCAGCTGCCGTCGTCGTCGGCTGCCGGCTCGTCGCCCGCGGGCGCCCTCAGCGACAGCGCCACCGTGGTGAGGTTCGTCCGGGAGCGCAGCTTCGCGAGCTGCGCCTCGAGCGACTCCCGGGAGCGGCGGTTGTCGGCCAGGCGCCGGTTGAGCGACGCGATCTGCCCGTCGGTCTCGGCCTTCGCCAGCGACCGCAGGAGCGCGGCGCGCACCTGCTTGTTGTCGTCGAGACGCTGCTGCGCCGAGTCGAACGAGCTGGTGATGTCGCGCGATTGCTGCTGCTGGCTCGTGACCGTGCCCAGGTCGCCAAGGCGCTTGAGTGTGCGATCCAATTCGCTGCTGGCGACCTTCAGCGTGTACGTCGCCGTCCCCGCACCCGCCGTGCCGGTCGACACCTCCGAGTTCGCCACGTAGCCGCGGCCGAGCCGGACGATGTCTTCGACCTTGCCCGTCGCCTCCGGCAGCTTGCCCGACTTCACCGCAACCGTGAGGTCGACGGACTGCTCGACGCGGCGCTGGCCCGTGGCGGGGGTTGCGTTGGCGGACGGCTCGGGCTTCGGCGCCGATCGGGCGCTGTCGGTCGACCCGGGCGCCGCTGACGTGGCGCTGCCTTCGCTGAAACGGTCGCGTGAGAGGAGGGTCGATTCGCTGCTCGCGCCGCCCGCGGCGGCCGACTCTTCCGGCG
>JAEZDB010000222.1 GCA_023429855.1 Actinomycetes bacterium | reverse complement strand
CCCCCCCCCCCCCCGCGGGGGGGCCCCGCCGCCCCCCCGCCGGAGCGCCCGGCGCAGGGCATCCACTTCGGTTGGCTGCTGCGCGGCAGCTTCTGGGTCGTCGCCGCCTCGGGTTTGATGATCATCGCCGGGATCGCCGTCGAGGGCCCGGAGAACCGCTACGGCGAGCTCGTTCTACTCATCGGCGCGCCGTGGGTCCTCGCCAACGTCGTGCTGGGCTGGGTGTACTTCGGCACCTCAGGCTCACCTGACCGCCGCATCCTGTTCGCCCGCTACGCCGCGTCGATCCTCGTCGGACTCGGCATCAGCTTCGCGATGCTCGCCCACGGCGGCATCACCGCCCCGATCGTGGCTGGGCTCTACCTCAAGGTCCTGTTCGACGCCGTCGTGCTGGCGCGCCGCGAAGCCCTGGAGACGGCCTCGATCTCGCTCGCCTGGTGGCTGTTCGCCGTGCTCCTCAGCCCCGCCGACCAGATGTGGGCTGTCCCCTACCAACTCACATTGTTCGTGGTCTCGTTCGGCCTAGGCTCCGTCGCTCGGCGCGCATTCACCGACGCCACCAGCGCACGGCTGCGCCTGGCCCACACCGACGCGCTCACGGGGCTACGCAACCGCCCTGGGTTCACCCAGGGGGCGGAGCGGGCCTTCGCAGCCGCGCGCCTCGAGCAGCGGCCGTTCGCGATCGTCGCCTTCGACCTCGACGACTTCAAGCAGGTCAACGACACCAAGGGCCACGCCGCCGGCGACGAGCTCCTGCAGCAGGTGGCCGAAATCACCCGCGACACGCTGCCGTCGGCCTACAGCGTCGGACGGCTCGGTGGCGACGAGTTCGTCGCGGCCGTGCCAGCCGGGTCTGTCGAGGAGGCAGGGGCCCTCGCCACCGCGCTGACCACCAAGCTCACGCCGCTCGTCGGCGCATCGATCGGCTGCGCCGTCTATCCAGCCGACGGCACCACGCTCGAGTCGCTCCTGCAATCGGCCGACCACCGCTCGTACTCGGCCAAGCCTGGCCGCACGCGGCACAGCCCGCTCACCGTCGCCTCCGACGACGACGGCATCGCCGCCGCGTAGACACGCCACACGCGCCCTCACGGGACGCCGCGTACGGGGGCGCGCCCCCGCGCCCTGCGAGGCCCAAGCAGCTGCCGCCGCCAAACGATCAAGGAGTCCTGGAGGGTCTAATCCGGGTCAGAACTCCCCGATTGCGGCCACGATCGGGCGGTGGCGCGTTTCCGCCCTTCCTTTGCGCCAATAACTTGTTTATCGTGGGACGTGTGATGTCCCTCACGCTGTCCCTCGTCCTGCTGCCCCTCTCCGCACCGCGATGATCCCGGCGGCGACGACGTCTCTCCGCGTGCAAAGCCCGCCGGAGCGGGGCACCGTCGCGCGTACCGTCCCGCCCACAGCGCTGATCGACCGCGCCGAGTTCGCCGTGCTGCCCTGGGTCGTCCTCGCGGTCTGTCTCGTCGCCGGTGCCTTCACCGAATGGCTGCGCGCCCCCACCGGGCCCCACGACTGGCTCGCGATCTACGGCGCGCTCGGCGGAGCTGTCGCCGCGACCGCGCTCGCGGTCGCGCAGCACGTCGCGGCGATCCGCCGTCCGCGGGCGAGCCCCCTGCTCTACGCGACCGGTACCGCCGTCGTCATCGCCGGCCTCGCTGCACTGGCCATCCGCAACGACGGCCTCGAAACCCCCTACTACGCCGGCATGCTGCCGCTCGCCACCTACCTCGGCATGGTGGTCCCCCGACGGACGCAGCCATGGCTGGTCGGCGTGCTCTTCGCCGTCACCCTCACCGTCCAGCTGGCGAATCCCGTCGCGTCGCTCTTCGGGGCCGGCGTGGTCTGGTCGCTGATCCTGGCGGGCTGGGCCTGCGGCGTCCTCGGCGGGCTCGAACATGCCCGCGTGGCGAAGATGGCGCGCCGCCTCGCCGCCTACGACGCAGCGACCCGCAGCCTCAACCGCCGCGCGTTCCTCGCACACGTCGAGCAGGAGCTGGCGCTGCCGGATCTAGCCGAGCGCCCCCTCGCCCTGCTCCTCGTCGACCTCGCCGGTTTCGCCCGCATCAACGCCACTCGCGGAGAGGCCGCCGGCGACGCGATCCTCGCCGCAGCCGGTGAGATCCTCGCGGGCGTGCTTCCCGCCGACGCCGAGCTTGGCCGTCTCGGCGACGACCGCTTCGGCGTACTGCTGCCGGGCGCCCCGCGCAGCGAGGCCGAGGCCGTGGGCCACCGCATTCGCAGCTTCTTGCACGCCGAGGTCGACGCCACCGTGGGCATCGCGACCTGCCAAGTGCGTTCGCTCACGACCGACGACCTCATGCGCGTCGCGGAGGCCGCGCTTCGCCTCTGCAAGGACAGCGGCCTCGGGCTGCACGTGCTGGTCGCGGGCTCGACCGGCGCCCACGATGCGCTCCGCGCCCTTCCCGTCGGCCGCGCACCCCTCCACTACGCCAAGGTCCGCTCGACGGGGACGGTCCCGCGCGGCGTCGGCAACTTCGCGCTCTACGCGTGGATCTCCACGGCGTCGTCCGCGGTCGTCTGGATCTGCGGTGCGGTCGTGATCGGCGCGGCATGGCTCGGCGGAGGTGAGGGGTTCGCCCACGACCTCGTCCGGTTCGGCGGCCCAGCCTGGCTGGTGTGGGCGGGCGTGCTGACCGCGCTCACGCGCATCCCCGAGTTCGTGCGTCCCGGCGTGCGGGGCTGGCTCGTACTGGCCAATAGCACCGCGGCGGTCACCGTCGGCGTCTGCGTCGCCTCGCTGGCCTACGGCACCGGCCTAGAGGCTCCGCTGATGGGCGCGCTGTGCGTCAAGGTCCTCTTCGACGCGGCGACGCTGCCCAGCGACGTGGCCCGCGTCAACGTGCTCCTCCTCCTCGCCGGCTGGGCAGCCGCCGCGGCCGTCAGCCCGGCCGGCACGAAGTACCTCATCCCGTTCCAGCTCGTGCTGCTCGGCGGGTGTTTCGTGCTGGGGTCGATGAGCCAGCGCGCGAACGGCGAGATGGCCGACCACGCGCGTTCAGTGAGCCGGACGGACGACCTCACCGGCCTCGCCAACCGGCGCGGCTTCCGCTTGGCCGCCGAGGCCGCATTCCTGGATTCGGTCACCCGCACCGGGATGCCGTTCGCGATGGTCTGGATGCGCATCGAGGATCCTGCTCGCCGCGGCGCTCCCAGCCTTGCGGAGCGCGATCGCCTGATCAGCCAGACCGCCGAGACCCTCGCCGCGCGCCTGCCTGACGCCTACGTGGTGGGCCGCACCGGCGAGCTGGAGTTCATGGCGGCCGTCCCGCGGTCGGGCCCGGCGGAGGCCCTCGCCACGGTGTGCCTGGCGGCCGACCAGTCCGTGCCACTTGCGGTGATGCGCTCGGGCGTCGCGTCTTGCCCGGTCGATGGCGCCACCGTCGATGCGCTCACGCGCGCCGCAACCGGGCTTCCACCGCTGACGGTGCACTCCGGCGACGCCAGGCCACCGGCCCCGGCGCGCCGGTACCC